>JAHEIW010000097.1 GCA_024639185.1 Deltaproteobacteria bacterium
GACGTGCTTGTTTGAGGATGTACCGGCGGAATCCATTTTCAGCTGATTACACCCTTAGGCTTGTGTCGGTATGCCCTGCTCTATTGGTGTCAACTGGTTCTAAGTGTTCAGTGTTCAGGTGTCAGGTGTCAGTTTTTGGCAGCCAGAATAAAAAATGGAAAATGAGGCGTCCAGTCTGTCCTCTATTCTCGGTTCTCTGTCATCTGTTCGCTGACACCTGACACCTGACACCAAACCATTTAACTTGAAACCACAAACCTTGATATATAGGAGATAGTCAAACAGATTTAAACAGGTGCAATAATGAAGACCTTTACCAACTTGATAGAAGAAGTGCAAAAGCCGGGGCTGTGTCATCGCTGCGGCGGGTGCGTGACCTTTTGCACGGCCGTTAATTACGGTGCTCTGGAATTGGACGGCGAAGGCAAGCCACGTTATGCGGATGAAGCCAAATGCATCGAATGCGGCCTGTGCCATAGCATCTGCCCCGAGATTGACGAGCTGGATGCCGAAACCCGCAAAAGCTCGGGCTGGAAAGCGCCCATCGGAAGAGTCATTGAGACCAGTATTGCCCGGGCCACCGATTCTAAAATCCGTAAAAAAGCCACCGACGGCGGGGTGGTGACCGCCCTGCTGGTGCATCTGCTCAAACGTGGGCGCATTGACGGCGCCATTGTCACCAAACCGGCCGGCCCGTTTCAACGCCTGCCGTTTCTGGCAGAATCTGAAAAAGACATTCTGGATGCCGCCGGGTTTTCCTTCGACACCTCCCACGGCATGACCAGTTACAGCGATTATTATTTAACCTACTCGCAGATCAAAGAATTTGACCCTTTGATCAAAAAAGGGCTGCAGCGCGTGGCCTTTGTGGGCACCCCCTGCCAGATCAAAGCGGTCCGTAGAATGCAGGCCCTGGGCATCATCCCCTCTGATTCGATTAAATTCTGCCTGGGCCTGTTTTGCTCGGGCAATTTTGTTTTCGGTAAAAAAGAGCAGGAGAAAATCGGTCAGATCGGCGGCTTTAAATTCAAAGATGTTAAAAAAATCAACATCAAAGAAGAGCTGATTGTGCATTTGAAAGGCGGGCAAGAAAAAACCATGATGCTCGAAGAGCTCGAGTTCATGAAACGTTTCGCCTGCTATTTTTGCCCGGATTATGCGGCCGAATATGCCGACATATCCTTTGGCGGCATCGGCTCCGAGAACGGCTGGACCACCGTCATCACCCGCACACCCGTCGGCCGGGCCATTTTTGCCGATGCCAGGCCGAAGGCCATCGAAGAAAACCGTACCAAAGGTTTCCCCAAAAGGACGGCTCAGGCGCTTAAAATGGTCAAGACCTGGTCGGCCCGCAAAAAAGATACGGCCGCGCAAAACCGCAAAGTACTGGACCGCAAATTCCCAGGTCTCAAAAAGGATTCTTGATTTTTAGCCAACCTTCAGTGCCTGCGCACCCCTTCGGCGGTCGCTACGGTTTATCTTGCTTGCTTTATACAATAACCTTTTGTCCGCATTTCCCAAAGAACTTATCACCGGCCTGAAAATTGTCGTCACATTGGGCGCAGACCAAAAACAAGACTGTTCCACACTCCCGGCAGAATTTGTTACCATCCGGGTTGTCGATATGGCATTTCGGACATTTCATTTTTCTTGTTTTCTGAATTTTCCACAGGAAATACTGAAAAATTGGATTTTTAATAGGGCAATGTTATTTACTCATTGTCATGGCTATATTGTATCCTATTGAAAAATAGTCTTGACTATTTTTTAGTCAAGTGAAATAATGCCAGCATGCTGCCGCGACCTTTATACAGCCGGATTTTTAATAATCTCATTCGTGAGAAAAGCATGCTTTTTATGGCCGGACCGCGCCAGGCGGGAAAAACAACCCTGGCCCAGAGCCTGGCGGAATCCTATGCGAACCATATTTATTTGAACTGGGATATTCTTTCGCACCGCTCGCGACTCATTGAAAATCCCACCTTTTTTGAAGAAATCGAGCGCAAAGACGAATCAACCCCCCTGGTTGTTTTCGACGAGATCCACAAATACAAAGATTGGAAAAACTACCTCAAAGGCATCTATGATCAATTTCACCAGGAATATCAATTTCTGGTTTCCGGAAGCGGACGTCTCGATATTTTTCAAAAAGGCGGCGATTCCATGGCCGGCCGATATTATCTATATCATTTATGGCCGTTTACCGTCGCCGAGCTCGGCAAAGCCAACGTCAATTTTGAGCAATTTAAGCAAAACCCGCTTAAAATCAGCATGAAACGACACGCCGAATTACAGGAGATTTGGTCGGCTTTAGCAGAGTTCAGCGGATTCCCGGAACCCTATCTATCCGGCCGCAAAACGACTTATCGGCGGTGGTCCAAGACCTATTCCCGGCAACTGATCCGCGAGGACATCCGGGATCTTACCGGCGTCAAATCCATAGGAGACATGGAAACGCTTTACTATTTGCTGCCTTCAAAGGTTGGAAGTCCGATTTCCATTCCTTCCCTGTCCCGAAATCTGAAAGTATCGTACAATACAGCTCGCAGCTGGCTGGCGATGTTTCAGCGGTTTTTCATGATCTTCAGCATCTCTCCCTGGACCCGCAAAATCGCCAGAGCCATCCAGAAAGAGCAGAAAGTCTACCTCTGGGATGTGCCCCGTATCCAGGACCCTGCAGCACGGTTTGAAAACATGGTTGCTCAAGAGCTTTACCGGGCTGTGACTGTCTGGAACGATATGGGATTGGGCAGCTTTTCACTTCAGTTTATTAAAAACAAAGAACAGCAAGAAGTTGATTTCCTCATTGCAGACAATCACCGGCCGATGCTACTGGCTGAAGCCAAACTATCGGATGCACAGCCCTCGCCGGCGCTCATCAAATTCCAGAATGCATTGGATGTGCCGGCCATCCAGCTGGTAAATCAGGCCGGTGGATTTCGCAAACTCAGAAACGGCAGCCAGATCATATTGGTTGCGCCCGCCTGCCAATGGCTCGCCATGCTTCCATAATTGCCGCTCCGCGCTCCCGGCAGAATGTGTTGTCATCTGGATTTTCAATATGGCATTCTGGGCATTTCATTTTTTATTGTCTTGTCACCCGCTGGCTGATTTCGACAACTTCGGTCAAACAAATAAGCAACTATCACTGTGAAGGTGCATGTTCGGGTATCCCTGCTGTGCGCAGCCCGTCGATATAGTGCTCAAGGCTCGTTAAATCTTTGTAAAAAATTATGCTCCGTACGTAATCCAGATTATACCAGGGCCATGTCTTTAATATCTCTTCTGCGTCTTGCCGGGCCTCACTCAACCGACCCAGTTTGATCTTCACAAGAGCAGAACCCATGAGGCCCCAAACCTCTCCCAGTGCAAATCCTGCTTTTCGGCTTTTTTCAATGTGTTGTTCTGCAACCGCCAGAGATTCTTCATATCGCCCGGTCCAGTAGTATGCAACCAGCGTGTGTCCCAGGTAATAGAGAGGCGGATGCGGGTGCAGTCGCATTGCCATTTCACACATATTGACCGCCTCTTCAAAATGTCCTGAGTAGATTAGAACTTCCCCGAATAGCATATAGGCCCCGCACACGTTTGGGCCAAGAGCGATGGCCTTCTTGCCTTCCTGAATTGCTTTTTCATGGTCTCCCTGGATCATATGGATGTGTGACAAAAGTGAATGAACCATGGGGTTTTTATCATTCATTGCCACAGATTTTTTTGCCAGTTCGAAAGACAGTTTTAAAGAGTTGTCTATGGAATCCGTGTAGCCAAATTGTGCATCAATTTTGTGGGTCCAGGCCAGCATCCCGATAGGAAACCCATAGCCGGGGTCAATCTTTACAGCCTTTTCGAAAAGCGCCCGTGATCCGGCCATATCTTCTTTTCCAAATTTATAAAAAATACTCATTCCTTTGACGGCACAACCCCAGGCCTCAAAATTATGCGTGGAACCGAACGAGATCCTGGCCTGTTCACCGTGGGTCAACTCCACTTGTAGTGCAACCACAACCGCCCGGGTGATTTCATCCAGCAGACTAAAGAGGTCATTCAGGTCCCGGTCATAGCGCTCTGACCACATATGCCCACCGGTTATGGCATCAATGAGCTGGGCGGTTATTCTGACCTTATCTCCAGATTTCAAAACACTGCCTTCCAACACATATCTAACGCCTAACTCTTCGCTGACCTGTTGGACTTTAACGGGTTTTCCCTTGTAAGTGAATGATGAATTTCGGGCAATCACAAACATTTCCGGTATGTAAGAAAGAGCGGTGATGATGTTTTCACTAATTCCATCAGCAATATAATCCTGCTCAGGATCACCACTCATATTGTCAAAAGGAAGTACGGCAATGGATGGTTTATCCGGTAATGGAAAGGCCATTTTTTTTATCGAAGCAGGCTCAACTCGCTGGTCGACAGCCCCCGAATATGGCAGGACGCGGTAAACTCGTACAGGCTTTTTTATGTTTTTGACTTCGTGTTCACCTAAATCTTCGAACTCTAAATCGAGCTTGTTCTCCACATGTTCAAAAACGGTTCCGGAGATGCAAACGCCGCCGCCATCGCATAATCCTTCCATACGGGCGGCGATGTTAACACCATCTCCGTAAATTCGGTCTTCTTCTTGCACCACATCACCGAGATTGATACCAATGCGAAAGTGCATCTCACATTCCGGCGAGGCTTCCTGGTTACATTCTGCAAGCTGCCGCTGAATTTCTACGGCACACTGCACCGCATCCACCACACTGGCAAACTCCGCTAATAGATTATCGCCAGGGGCATCCACTACACGGCCCCGATGCTGCTCTATGAGAGCAGTCATTGCTTCTTTGTAGGCCGTCAATGTACGGATGGTCTGGACTTCATCCTCGCCCATCAGGCGACTGTATCCTTCCACATCCGCACTGAGGATGGCAGTAAGTTTGCGTTGAATTTTTTGAGCATTCATTGTTTGAGAAATCGATGTCGCTAATTCAAACGGTGACGTTATTTTTGGATACCCGCCCACCTCGCGGGCCTACCTGAAATCCGTTGGTTGGAAGGTATTCTTGAAACCGCGCAGCGGGCAGGCATAAATGAGAAACTCTAAATCACTTTGATCGTGTTAATCCTGTCTAATTTAAATCTACAATTTCACTACAAAAAAAGCCCACACCTCACTAAAGGCATGGGCTTTAAAAAATCAGATGCCCTGATCCAAAAACAACAATCCGGCAATGCTTCTGCCTTATGTCGCTCCGCTTTAAGCTTCATCCTACAGACCTCCATTTGGGTACCGGACTTAAATACATCCGATCCCGTGCAGAGCTTCGCATATTGCACTCCCCGTCATTACGGGCAGAAGCAATAGTTTGTATGTTTTAAATCTGATTCATAATCTGGTCATCATACAAAATCTAAGATATGCCACATCGTGGCATTTGTCAACCAGCGGCGCTTCCCTAAAATAAAATATTTTTAATACCTTACATACTAATATATATTGGGCTGTATCGAAAATTCTGCCGGTATATTCTGCAAACTGCAGGCAGGTATTGTTTGCAGTCATCGGAATTAAACGACTACCAGGAATGGACAGGGGGTTGGATAAAAAGTATCCAGATATTGCATTCAGACCGAGTAGAAAATATCCGCATTTTATTTTAGATCCCTCCTTTTTAGGTCCTGAACGCTTGCGACTATTTTTTGTTTAAAAGGTTACCCGTTTAGAATTCAGAAATGAATGATTAACCGTATCTCAATAATAATAAACACATAGCCTGCTTGAAAATCGGCCCATCGTTCATAACTTAAGTGCTATCGTTGAATACTATATTTCAAAAAAATATTCGGCACATCATTTGCTCTATTATATCTAATAACGGTTAACGAGGTGAAAAATGTCTGCCGAACGCGGTATCGTTGAAAAAGTAGAACCGGGATGGGCCTGGGTCAAAACCAAACGCTCCAGCGCCTGTTCCAGTTGCGGCAGCCGCCATCATTGCCTGACACAAGGCAGCGACCAAATGGTGGTTAAGGCCCAAAATACGGCCCGGGCCAAAAAGGGCGATGAGGTTGAATTGTATCTGAGCTCAAAAACAAAACTCAAAGGCACCGCGATTGTGTATCTCATTCCGGTTTTGGGTGTTTTTGTCGGTGCTTTTTCAGCCGATCCGCTTTCAGAAGCGTTTGGTATGAATTCGTCACTGGGAATGGTAGTATTTACGTTAACCGGACTGGTTGCGGCCGTTTTTTGGATGCGCCATCTGGCCAACCGCATGGATGCCAAACAGACGCTGATCCCAAAAGTCAAACGGGTGGTCTTCAGCGCCCGAGCAACGCCAATCAAAAGGATTTAACACATGTTCAATCGACGTCAATTTTTATATCTGGCCGGGGCAGGCGCCGCAAGCTTATTGAATATGAATGGATTCCCATTCACAAAAGCCGCAATGGCAGCGTCTAAAAACACCGAATTTTCGCCCGATGTAGAGCTGTCTTTGAGAGCGACACCATCTGAGGTGCAAATTTTCCCGGGCCAACCCACAACCGTTTGGCAATACACCGGGCAGGTCATCAAAGGGGATCCCAATGGTCTGATGCATCTGGATCAATCTTACCTGGGTCCTATTATCCGAGTCCGTCAGCACCAGAAAGTCCGCATTCATTTTAAAAATGACCTGCCGGCCACAAGCATCATCCACTGGCATGGACTGCATGTCCCGGCCAGCATGGATGGCCATCCCAAGGATGTCATTCCCACAGGCGAAACGTTTACCTATGAGTTTGAGGTTTTAAACCGTGCCGGTACCTACTGGTATCACCCCCACCCGCATGGCCGCACAGGCCATCAGGTATACGGCGGCCTGGCGGGTCTATTTTTGATATCCGATGCTGAAGAAGAAAAATTGAATTTGCCGGCTGATCAACTGGACATCCCCCTGGTCTTACAGGATCGCGCATTTAATCGCGACAATCAGCTGGTATATCTGCCGCGCGGGATGCACGACAGTATGACCGGTATGCTGGGTGACAGCATCTGTGTTAACGGCCGGCCCGACTTCAAGCTTGCGGTCAGCACCCGGGCCTATCGATTGCGCATTTTAAACGGCTCCAACTCGCGGATCTACAAACTGGCCTGGAGTGACGGCACACCCCTTACTGTTATTGCCACCGATGGCGGTCTGCTCGAAAAACCGGTCGAAAAAAAATATGCCGTCCTGGGCCCGGCCGAGCGCATCGAGCTGTGGGCGGATTTCAGCCAATACCCGGTCGGCAAATCACTGGAGCTGGTCAGCAAATATTTTGAGCCCGCCATTCAGGGGCGTGCCATGGGACCGCGCAGAGGCATGACGGGCGCTGAAACCTTACCCAATGGCGCACCGTTTAGTGTTTTAAAAATCAACGTGGCCACAAAAGAAACAGAAACCCGTTCGCTTCCCCAAAAGCTGTCTGCCATCGAACGCTATCAGCGGCAGGATGCCGACAATGCGGAACACCCGCGGCAGTTTTCTTTTTTCATGCGCCATATGCGCGGCCTTATAAACGGCCGCACTTTTCGCATGCAGGAAGTCGCCGATGACGAACGCATCCGGCTCAATTCGACTGAGTTGTGGGAATTGGCCAACGATGATCGGCGAATGGGAATGATGATGCCCATGCCCCATCCGGTGCACCTGCACGGCAAGCAGTTTCAGGTGATTGAGCGTAGAGGAGCGCTTCACAGCGGATATGTGGATGAGGGCTGGAAGGACACGGTTTTGCTGATGCCCGGCGAACGCGCCCGCATCGTCACAAATTTTACCGATTATAAGGGATTGTTCTTATACCATTGCCATATTCTGGAGCACGGGGATATGGGAATGATGCGGAATTATCTGATTACTTGAAGCTTAAATTTTTCATTCTGAGTGCCACAACCACTTTTATAAATATCAACATCAGGGCACGAATGCGGCTGGTTATACTTCCATTTATCATGGTGCTGATAGACATTGCAGCCATGTGGATGAATGGCTACATTTCGCCGGCATTCTTTTGGCTCCATATTCCGAATGGAAAACTTTTTGGCATAGCCTTCGTGGTGGTTTCGGCAGGGGCTTTTGGAGAAGTGTTTGGTGTGCGAAAAAATGTCGCACAGCTGTAAATACGACTTAAAAAAGTGTGTAAAATGTTCACTACCTATAACTGCTGTTTTTGCAGCTCAAAAAAACTGGGAATTTTATCAATGAAGAATTTAGGTGATAGCGCATTCGGGCTCTTGTTGATCCTGCTCTTATCGTTTTCAATCGTCGGTTGTGTGAGCGAACCGGTAAAAATCAATTGGCCGACAAACCATCCGGCGAATCCAGAGACTCAGGATGCTGAATTCATCCGGCCACAGAATCCTTTTGAAACGAATATGGCGGCTATGGATGAAGATCCGGACAAAGATTCCATGATCAAGCATACAATGCCGAAAGAAAGCAGCATGCAGCACATGGACCACAACATGGGAACTGAGAAAAAGGAAACCGAACATTCGAAAGGACATAACCATCAACTGGAGCATAGCCAATGAAATATAAACGAAGCTACTTAGGGCTTGTTTTGGGTGTGGTGCTCTTTGCAGCCGGATGTGCCCAGGTTCCCAAAGAGGCGGGCTTTAACGAGGTTAGGGGCTTGGTCGAAGAGCGTGTCGACCACCGTATTCAGTGGACGCAGGATGCAGAAGCCGACCGAGAGGTTGAAAAAGCCATCGAGGAGCTGCTTCAAGGTGAGCTGACGCCGGAAACAGCGGTACAAATTGCTTTGCTCAACAACCCAAACTTACAGGCGGCGTATGAAGATCTGGGAATTACACAGGCAGATGTCGTTGAGGCAGGCATGCTCGAGAACCCGGTTCTGTTCGGCCAAGCACGCTTTCCAAATAAATCAGAGGCATCGAACAATTATGAATTCGGGATTGCGCAAAACTTTTTAAATATCCTGATGCAGCCGGCCCGTAAAAAACTGTCCACCATCCGCTTTGAACAGGTTAAACTGCAGGTCGCAGACGAAGTGATTCAAATGGTTGCTCGGGTACAGAAATCTTTTTTTACGGTACTTGGCGCCAGACAGATCAGGGATTTGAGAAATGAAATCACCCTTGCGGCTGGCAATTCTTATGAACTGGCCCAACGGTTGCATACGGCTGGTAATATCAGCACTCTTGAACTGGTCACAGAAAAGGCCCATTATGAACAGACGAGATTAGAATTTGCGAGAAGCGAAACGGTTTTACTCGATGAACGCGAGCATCTGACACGCATGATGGGCCTGTGGGGATCTCAAATCAAGTGGCGTTTGCCGCAGCAGTTGCCGGCTATTCCAGACGCTGAAATGCCGCTGGAACATGTTGAGTCTATGGCCATTGAAAGCCGTCTCGATCTGGTCGCTGAAAGAAAAGCGGTAGAAGCCCTGGCCCAGGCTCTGGGCATCACGATCGACTGGCGCTGGGTGGGACAAATAGAGATGGGAATCAGCAGAGAGCGTGAAACCGACCGAACGTGGGTCACCGGCCCTTCTTTGGCAATAGAGCTGCCAATATTTAATCAACGCCAGGCAGACATCGCCCGGCTCGAGGCGCAGCTGCGCCGCAGCCAAAACAGGTTGACCGCTCAGGCGGTGGAAATCCGCTCAGAAGTGCGCTCTCTAAGGAGTCGATTGATCATGCAGCGTAATATCATTGATCATTACCGGCACACCGTTTTGCCGCTCAGAGAGCAGATCGTCGATCTGACGCTTAAAAACTACAACTTTATGCTGACAGGCGCTTTTGAATTGATTATGGCCAAGCAGCAGGAGTTTGAGGCTTATCAAAAGTATCTGGAAGCCATCAGGGATTATTGGATAATCCGCGCTGACATGCAAAGATCTTTAGGCGGCCGCCTGCCGAGTCACATGCAGAGCAAACACAATTCAAGACCCGATATGGCCACTCAAAAAAATAAAATAACCAAACAAGATGTTCGTGTACACGCAAAAAGAATAAAATAAACATCGAATATTGCATCAGAGGAGTAAAAGCATATGCTCACCAGACGTCAAATGATCATTTCGGCATTGGGCTCCATTGCCGGGGGCGCATTGCTGAAAAAAGCCAATGCCGCTGCCACAAAAAATGAGGTTCACTCACATTCAATGCCACTTGCCCAACATCAAAGCAGAAGACCATACACTCCGGTGGTAACGCCCAACGGTAGCACCTTGCCTTATGAAATGAAAAATGGCGTCAAGGAGTTTCACTTGATTGCCGAACCGGTCGAACGTGAATTTGCACCGGGTATGAAAGTTAAATGCTGGGGCTATAACGGGCAGACACCCGGCCCGACAATTGAGGCCGTAGAGGGCGACCGGGTTCGCATATTGGTAACCAATAAGCTGGCTGAACATACCAGTATCCACTGGCATGGTATCTTTTTGCCAAACGGCATGGATGGTGTTGGCGGCCTGACGCAGCCCCATATCAAACCCGGCGAAACCTATGTTTATGAATTCACCCTGCGCCAGCACGGCACTTTCATGTATCATCCGCACGCCGATGAAATGGTTCAACTCGCAGTAGGCATGATGGGGTTTTTTATTATTCATCCCCAAAAACCGGAAAATCCGCGGATTGATCGTGATTTTGCCATCATGCTGCATACCTGGGCCATTCATCCAGGAACTTATCGACCGGACCCGGCCGTAATGCTGGATTTCAACATTTTTTCGTTTAACAGCAAGGTGTTCCCCGCCGTCGATCATCTGGTGGTCAAAACCAATGATCGGGTAAGGATACGGATCGCCAATCTGAGTATGGATGAGCATCCGATTCATATCCACGGGCATGCCTACCGCATCACCGCCACCGACGGTGGCCAGATACCAAAAGCCGGGCAGTGGCCGGAGACAACGGTCCTGGTGCCGGTGGGCGCCACCCGCGACGTTGAATTTATCGCTGATGCTCCAGGGGACTGGGCCTTTCACTGCCACAAATCCCATCATACGATGAACGCGATGGGGCACGATATCCCCAACACCCTGGGGGTCAATCAAAAAGGGCTGGAGAATAAAATCCGCAAAATGATCCCCGGCTATATGGCCATGGGGGAAAGCGGAATGGCCGAGCACGCCGAGCATGTGGATCATATGCCGGGCCCCAAAAATACGTTGCCGATGATGATGGGCAAGGGCCCGTTCGGCAATATCGAAATGGGGGGTATGTTTACAGTGGTCAAGGTGAGGGATTACCTCAAATCATATGATGAAGATCCCGGCTGGTACGATCATCCGAAGGGAACGGTGGCCTATAGACTGAAAAGGCAAGAATTAAAAAAGTATCAATCTTTTTCAGGTTGAATTTGTCGTTTGTAGTTGACAAAAGAACCAAACCACTAATTGATTGGTGTTTATATTTGGTTGGAAATTATATTCCCACGCACAGAAAAAGCGAGTCTATCGGATCTTTACCGGAGGGTAAACGATGATACCGGCATGCAGGTTGACTCCATGCCGGTGCTGCATGGCATCAAGCCCTTTAAATGTCTTCGATCCGATGCAATTGAAGTGGAATTTGAAGGTTATAAAATAAAAGCTGCGTCATTAAGGGCGAAGCTCAGTTGAAAATAGCTTCGCCCTGAAGTGCCTTGCCGATGAAAGCCTCCGACTCGTGCAAGATTCAAGTATTATTTTTTTAAGTTCTGAATAAAATGGGTTAATTCCCAGATTTGATTTTCTGTCAATTGGTCTTTAAAGGCCGGCATAACGCCACGACCATTGGCAATCTTCCAGGCAAAATCACCATCCGTATGGTGGCCGGCACGCGCTGCCAGATTGGTCGGCTTGGGATTCAGTGCCGCGGCTAAGGGGCCGTCACCCCTACCATCTTTCCCATGACAGTTGGCACAAAATTGCGTATATATCTTTTGACCCCGTTCAGCAGCCGCTGCATCCTTTGGCACCGGATTCGGGCGCTGAGCCGCTTCCTCAGGCGCATTCCATTCATGGGCAAATAACGCCACAGGTATCAGAACAATTATCGCCCATTTCCAAAACGGTTTAAAAAATATTTTTTGGCTCATCAAATTATCCTGGTCTAGTGTTTAATGCGGTGGCACACCATCTGCTTAGCTTCTTCGAGGGTGACCTTGCTCATATTGAGCACCAGATGATAAAGGAAGGGGTCGTCATAGTCCGTTTTACCCAATTTTTGGTAAAGCGTCTTACGGCGTTTGTCTTCACCCCTGATCAACCGCGTGGCACGACTTTGCGACAGGTCATAGTTTTTTTGCATAAAGCGAACCCGGTTTTCAAATTCATCGATCATCAGAATATGAAAAGCTTCCGGATGATCGTCTAAGATATACTGGCTGCCGCGCCCCAAAATGACCACATCGCCTTCATCGGCAATCTGGGCAATGATGAGCACCAGATAATCCAGATATATGGTTTCATCGATATAGCCCCGTTCACCTTTCAAGATTTTGTCCACCAGCGGTCTTGACACCATTCTGGAAACAAACCGCGAAAGCTTGCCGCCGGCTTCATTTTCCACCGTTTCCACCCAGTGGGTGGACACATTGGCCATTTCAGCAACCTTGGCGATAATTTCGCTGTCGGCAAACTCATAGCCCAGTTCAGCGGCGACCATTTTACCCAGAGTTTTACCGCCGGCGCCATATTGTCTGGAGATGGTAATGACAGCCATCGATCCTCCTCAGAAACTGTCTCAAATCCAAGTATTTTTCCGCCTTTTGAGCACCTTTAAATTAATAAAGATCTGATGCGAAATCCCGCATGCTGCGGGGGCCCTTGGACGTGATCTACTATTTTTGAGACAGTTTCAATATTCATAAATTTCATTTAATTCAATTTACCATCATGCAAATTAGCATACTTAATCGCAATGCTGTTTTATTTATCTAAAACGCGTTATTTTTCCACTTTTTCAGGTGGAATCAGCAAGGCCGGATAAATGGATTCTTCGGCAATTTTGCGGGGGGTGCTGCCGATGAATTTTTCGACCCAGGCTGATTTTGCTGAAGAGCCCAAAACGATCATGGTTGCCTGACAATCCTTGGCCGCCTTTTCAATTTCTTCATCCGGATCGCCGATATAAACATGCTCCCGGGCTTTGATCCCGGCGGCTTCAAAACGTTCACAGATGTCATCCAATTTATTGCGCGCTTCTTTGCGCGTTTTTTGAATGGCCATGGCAGAGGGGCCTTTTAGCGTTTTTTCATCCGCCACGTGGATCAAATGAACCTCCTGCACTGTATCCTTTAATTCTTTTATATATTCAACCGCCCGCAGGCTGCCGGGTGACCAGTCGATGGCCAGCAGCGGTCGTTCAAATGGCTCTTCGACCGAAATGGCTGTTTCCGAAAGCTGCTTGTAAACCAGCACCGGTGTATATGCCCGGCGCAACAATTCGGTCACATCCGAGCCCGAATACAGGTGCTCTAAGACGCCTTTATGCGATCGACCGATTACAATCAGGTCAGCCTCTTCTTTGCGCGTTGCTTTGATCACCTCGGACACCAGGCTTCCGACCACGATATAAACACCTACCTCCATACCCTGCTCAAAAAGATTTTCAGCCCAGTCGATAAAGCGGATATTGGCCGCTTCCCGCAGGCGGATCTCTTCGTCCTTCTGATAGCCTTTGCCTCGTCGCATGGCCACCCGATCCCTTTCGATGACATTCACAAACACCACATGCTCCAGCGCGCTTTTTCTCATGCTCAGCAGCGACCGTA
>JAHEIW010000098.1 GCA_024639185.1 Deltaproteobacteria bacterium
TAGCCTGGACTCAGGCAATCTTCTCCCCGGGCGGTAAATTCATCTTCAAATAAATTGATTCCCGGATCTCCCACAACCCGCTGCCCCACCTGCCATTCGCTAACACCCTCTCCGAGTTCAGTAACCTCACCGGCCACATCGGCACCGCACCAGTGGGGCATTTCAAGCTTTAATCCAGGCCAACCGCGCCGCACCCAGATGTCCAGATAATTTAAAGCCGTTGCTCGCACCCGCACCTTAACCTGCCCGGGCCCGGGTTCCGGTTCGGGCACATCCCCGTATTGGATGACATCCAACTCACCATGCTTTTCAAAGTACAATGCTTTCATGGTGTTCCTCCTCTTTCTTTGGGAGTTGACGCATCGCCATTCATGTTTGGTACACTGAGCGAACTGTTTACCGGTTGAGCCCGTTAGCCGTTGTGCCCGTTGGCCAGCAAAAATTCACACCAATGCCTGCTTTTGAGAAGGCGCAATGTCTCAAAAAGCCATGTTTTTTTCTGACAGGCGCTATGCCGTTTATAACCCCAGCGGTAGGTCGCGGCCTGATATTTCGGGTGATTGGCATCCAGGCTTTTGGGTTAAGTGATAGTGCCGGTCTCATCACAAATATCGGGCCGCTGGCAACTTGCCAATCATAGCGCCTAAAAGAAAATGACATGACCGACTTGGGCTTCATAAATTGACGCTATATTGAATTGACGTCAAAAGCCTCCCCCCACGCCTCAATCAATTTATCGGTCCGGTTGCGAAGTCGTTTGGCGATAATGTCGCACAGGCGATTCATAATGGTATAGCCCAGGGTGTGGTCCTTATCAAACATGGCTTTCAGCTCGTCGGCCGGTATCGCAATAACGCGGCAGGCTTGCGAGCACTCGGCATTAACGGTGCGCTTTGAAGGCCCGACAACCGAAGCCCATCCAAACACCTGACCGTCGGTAACCGTATCGACAATGATTTCCTTTTCCTCATCAACAATGGTGGCCTGAATGGCCTCTTCGTATTCGATATCCGTTTTTAAAACCCGGTCCTTGAATATAAGAATCAGATCGACTTCGCCCTCCAGAAGACCATAAAAATGCGTTGCCGGCTCGTCTACTTTAAAAATGACATCCTGCGGTTTAAACTCTAAAACTTCGCCTTTTTGGGCAATGGCTTCCAATGTCTTCGGTTCGACATTGGAAAAAAAAGAAAACCCGGCCAGCAAATTTTTCTGCGGCATATCAACCTCCCTTTTTTTTCTGCATAACGGCTCGTTTGATCTGCCCCAGACATTTTGTAATGGGAATTTCTTTAGGGCAGACTTCGGTGCACCACCACATGGTTTTACAGCCCCAAACACCGTCATCAGCGTCAATTTTTTCCAGACGATGTTCTGTTGTGGAATCGCGCGAATCAAAAATATAGCGAAAAGCGCGCAACAATGCGGCCGGGCCCAGATAATCCGGATTGGCCCGGTTAATCGGGCAACCGGCAGTGCAGGAGGCGCATAAAATGCACCGCAACGCCGGCTCGATAAACTCCTGATTTTCAGCCTCCTGGATAAACTCTTTCCCTGATGTATTTTTTCCGGGCTTCAGATACGGCTGCACCTGACGGTATTTTTCGAAAAAAGGCTCCAGATCAACAATTAAGTCTTTGACGACATCAAACAGCGGCAGCGGTTCGATCACAAAATTATTGCCGGATTTAAAATCACGCACCAATTTCTGACAGGCCAGCTCTGTGCGTCCGTTGATCATCAATGCATCAGATCCGCAGATCCCGTGGGCACAGGAAGACCGAAACGCCAGGGTCGGATCCTGCTCCCACCTGATTTTGTTCAAACAGTCCAAAATCTTGTCGGTCGGTTCAGCAGCAATCTCATATTCCTGGTAGTGCGGTTTTTCATCTGCGGCAGGATCAAATCGATAAACGGTAAAATGGCACTGCATTTTAGTATTTCCTCTCTTTGGGCTCGAATTGGGTAATCGTGACCGGTTTGGTAAATATTTGCGGCCCCTTGACTGCATCGTAACGCGCCATGGTATGGACCAGGAACTTTTGATCGTCACGTTGCGGAAAATCTTCCCGGGAATGGGCACCACGGCTTTCTTCACGGTTTATCGCACTGCGGGTAATGACTTCAGCCAGATCCAGTAGATGCCCCAGCTCGATGGCATCCAGCAAATCGCGATTGAAACAGCTGCCTTTGTCCTGAATGGCTAGATGTTGATATCGTTTTTTAAGCTGCGTAATTTTTTTGAGCGCTGTGTTCAATGAATCTTTTTGACGGAAAACAGACACATTTTCCATCATGCTTTCCTGCAGCTCGGCTCTTATCGGCCCGCTGCTTTCTTTGCCGCTACTGTTCATTAAGGCCTTAATGGTGTCTGCGTCTTTGGTCTCCGGTCGGGCCGGCAGCTTTGGCCGGCCAGCCGATGGTACAAACGCCTTGATGGCAATACCGGCCCTCCGTCCGAAGACCAGGGTATCGAGCAGCGCATTGCACCCCAGCCGATTGGCGCCGTGGACGGACACGCAGGCACATTCACCGGCCGCATACAGGCCCGCATACGCGGTATTCTTCTCGTCGACGATCACGCGACCGTCTGCATCGGTAGCAATCCCGCCCATCATATAATGGCAGGTGGGCTGGACCGGAATGGGCTCTTTAATCGGATCAACGCCGGCATAGGTGCGCGCGAAGCTGGTAATTTCGGCCAACTTTTTATCAATCACCTCTTCACCCAGATGGGTCAAATCCAGATGAAAATAGTCTTTACCATCGATGCCCCGGCCGGCGCGCATTTCCTCGAGCATGCAACGTGAAATCATATCGCGTGGTGCCAGATCTTTTATAACCGGAGCGTATCTTTCCATGAAGCGCTCACCTTCATTATTCAGTAAAATGCCACCTTCACCGCGCGCCGCTTCGCTGATGAGAATACCCAGTTTATAAATCCCCGTAGGGTGAAACTGTACAAATTCCATGTCCTCCAATGGCGCACCGGCTCGATAGGCCATCGCCATACCATCGCCGGTACTGGCAAAGGCATTGGAGGTGGTCTTGTAAATTTTGCCGGCCCCTCCGGTGGCCATTAAAACAGCTTTACTTTGAAAGACATGTAGTTTCCCGGTGGACAATTCATAGGCGACCACACCACAGCACTGACCCTCCTCAACGATCAAAGACAACATCTGGAACTCATCAAAAAATTCAATTCCTCTGCGTAAGCTCTGCTCCCAGAGCGTGTCTAAAATAACTCTTCCGGTGCGGGTGGCCGCGTAGCAGGCCCGTTTGACCGGTGCCTCACCGAATTTACGGGTATGCCCTCCAAAGGCTCTTTGGGCGATCTTGCCCTCCGGTGTCCGATTAAACGGAACTCCCAGATTCTCCAACTCATAAATCGCCCGGGGCGCATCATTGGCCAAAATCTCTATGGCATCCTGATCACCCAGATAATCGCTGCCTTTGACCGTATCAAACATGTGCCATTCACAATGGTCTTCTTCCTCATTGCCTAATGCAGCGCCGATACCTCCCTGGGCTGCACCGGAATGTGAGCGGGTGGCAAAAACTTTCGTCAGAACCGCAACTTTTGCATCTTTTCCGATCTCAACCGCGGCGCGCAGACCGGCCAGTCCCGCGCCAACGATAATCACATCATATAGGTGTTTCATACTTTACCTCTTAATGTGTCAGTGTTGTTTTTGATTAAAATTCGTAGCGTTAATGAACCATCTGATCATCAATCGGGTAGAACTGTTAAAGGCGTTGAAAGCGCACGAATCAAAGATTGAATAGATATGAAGGCAACCGATTCGATCTACTTTTGCTTATAGATCAGCTGAGTTTAGATTGTAAAGATATTTTTATCAGCAGGCGATTTCAAACGGTTAACCTGCATTTTAGCGGGCGTCTGCCATATTCGCTCAACGGATTGGCAATCCGCACCCCGCATGTCTCAATGAACCAGCAGCTGATACCACCCTTGGAGCCTAAGATGATGCTTGACTTTGTCATTCCAATAGATAAGTTTATACATAGTAGCAGGTACAAACTCGTAGGACAGCTTTCCTTTTGCGTATTTCATTCAATTTCGCGGCTCATCTAATCGAATCGATCCGATTCCGAATCTGATTTTTGCTGATGGTTCTGGACACTGGCGAACAACCATGATTGTTGATAACATTTTAGCGTTCAACAGTTGTTTAATAGGGACCTAATGATATAAACCGGAGTGAACATTACCAAAGTCAAAATCTGTTCTGAGGCTAAAATAGACAACCACTGAACACCGCATAACGGGTGACCAATTTATTGCAATGGGCTTTGAGGAAGTTGACCATACGGCTGACCATGCCTTGAATATCGTCGGCAAAGACCTTAAGGAACTGTTTATCAGTGCTGCCGAAGGGATGACATATTTGATGATTGCCCACACGGCTAATATTTCGGAAGATATCGCCAGGACCGTAACCTTAGAGGCAATCGATACGGAAATCCTGCTGGTCGAGTGGCTAAGTGAGCTGGCTTACCTGGCAGAAGATGAAATGCTGGTTTTTAAAAACTTCAGAATTCATCAGATCAGTTCAAACCATCTTGATGCCGAGGTCATCGGAGGTACGGTAGCTGCACTTGAAAAACTCATTAAGGCGGTGACCTATCATAATTTAAAAATTATGAAGACCCAACGGGGGCTGGAAGCGACAATCGTCTTTGATGTATAGTCTCCTTTAGATTGAAAGGGAGGATAAAATGGTTGCCAAACATGATTTCAAGCAACTAGATGAGCATCTGTTTGAAGTGCCGGCCGCATTCCGCTCCGACATGCGGGTGCCGGCGCGCTTCTATTCCGATGCAGAGCTGCTAAAAGGCATCATAACAGATAACAGCCTGCAGCAGCTCATCAACACGGCAACTTTACCCGGAGTCGTCAAATACGCCCTGGCCATGCCGGATATCCATCAGGGCTACGGCTTTCCCATTGGTGGCGTTGTGGCAACCGAATTGCCGGACGGCGTTATTTCTCCGGGTGGCGTGGGTTATGACATCAATTGCGGCGTACGCCTGCTGGCAACACATTTGGATCATGAAGAAATCCGCCCCTTTGTGGATGATCTGGCCACAGTTTTGTACACCAATTGCCCCAGCGGCGTCGGCAAGGGGGGCAGCATAAAACTGAAGGCGCGGGAATTGGATCAGGTGCTTTCAAAGGGCGCCCGCTGGGCTGTAAAAAATGGATTCGGCACGGAGGTGGACCTGGAACGCACCGAGGAAAGCGGCTGCCTTGACGGCGCAAATCCTGAAAAAGTAAGCTCACGCGCCAGAGACCGTGGCCTGAAACAGGTCGGGACGCTGGGTGCCGGAAATCATTTTATTGAACTGGATACGGTCGAAACGGTTTTAGACCCCGAAGTGGCCCGGCGAATCGGGCTTTTTGAGGGGCAAATCGCGGTTCAAATCCACTGCGGATCACGGGGCCTGGGCCATCAGGTCTGCGGCGATTATGTCAGGCGCTTCCAAAAAAGCATTTCCCGCTACGGACTCAAACTGCCGGATCGCGAGCTGGTTTGCGCCCCGTTGAGCAGTCCCCAGGGCCAGGATTATCTGGCAGCCATGAAGGCGGCTGCCAACTATGCGTTTGCTAACCGTCAGGTACTGGCCTTTCATATCCGACGCAGTTTCGAACAGGTCCTGGCCGGAAAGGTTTCCAACCATCATATCTTTCAGATTTATGATATTGCCCACAACATGGCTAAAGTCGAAACCCATCGAATTGACGGTAAAGACATGCAGCTATGCGTTCATCGTAAGGGCGCCACGCGTGCTTTCGGGCCCGGATCAGCCGAGCTGCCGACGGCCTACCGTGACATCGGGCAGCCTGTTTTAGTCCCCGGATCAATGGGCACTGCCTCGTGGGTTCTGGTGGGCACCCCTGAATCGATGGCTCAGACTTTCGGATCCACCTGTCATGGTGCCGGGCGCACAATGAGCCGCAAAAAAGCCAGAAAAAACATCCGCGGCATCACACTGCGCGAAGACCTCGAGAACCGCGGCATCCAAATCCGCGCGGGCAGCATGCCCGGTCTGGCGGAAGAAGCACCGGCTGCCTATAAGGACGTGGATCGGGTTGTTAATGTCGTACACAGCGCGGGTATTGCCAAAAAAGTGGCTAGGTTGAAGCCAATCGCCGTAATCAAAGGCTAGAATCGATCTTAAAATTGCATCTAACGCCCAAGGGCTGTGTTACAAACCGATTCAAAATGCTCGAATACTATCGTGCATGCTCCACTTTTGAATCGGTTTGCGCCTTGCCCTTGAACGTTATCTACTATTTTAAAATCGATTCAAATACCATATAAAGAGATATAAAGCTCCGTCTGATATTCGTATGTGATGTCGCTGCAACCTATAAAATAGAAACGAATTCAAAGCTTATTAGTGCTTTGCCTGTGGCTCTGTTGCATGAAACCGAACTCGGCTTGAAAATAATAAAACAAATTCGAGCAAAAAGGAGAACGTGCCATGAGAGTACAGATGAAAAACATCCTTTGTGCCACGGACTTTTCCGATTTCTCCAATTATACCATACCCTACGGCGTTGCGCTGGCCAGGGAGTTCGAGGCCAAATTGTACATCTGCCATGTGATTGATTTATCTTCGATTGCCATTTATGGGGAATTTCAGCTGAATCCGGTCGACCAGCAAAACCGGATTAAAAAGCAGGCTGCCGAGCAACTCAATGAAATAATAGGCAAACAGGCCGTGCAATGGGAGCCTCTGATTTCCGTCGGCCATGTCGCCGATGAAGTCTCACGGATCGTTGAAGAAAAAGAAATTGATCTGGTTGTCGCCGCCACCCGTGGCCGTTCCGGCCTGAAGCGGTTAATTCTCGGTTCGGTGACCGAACGCCTGATGCGTGTGCTCACATGTCCATTGCTGGTGGTCCACAGCCCGGAACATAAGTTTGTTGATCCGGTCAATCAAAAAATAACCCTCAAAAAAATCCTGGTCGGATGCGATTTCTCGCCCGATTCCGACCTGGCCTTTCAACATGCCGTCAGCCTGGCGCAGGAGTTTGAAGCGGACCTTTATCTGGCCCACGTCATTGAGCCATCTGCTTCCAGCGTGTTGCTAAAACCGGATAAAGCGCTGAGCGCAGAAATCGAGCAGAAATTGGATCAACGCTTAACCGAAAAACTCATGAGCATGGTTCCGGAAGACGCCCGCAACTGGTGCTCACCGGAAACGCTCATTTTAAAAGGTCAACCTTATGAAGCTCTGGGACAATACGCCAAATCCAAGGAAATGGATATGATTGTGCTGGGTGTTCGCGGTCACGGGCTGGTTAAAACCCTTCTTCTGGGGTCAACGACAGACCGGGTGGCGCGTCAGGCCCCCTGTCCGGTTCTTTCGGTGAGTACCAAAGCGCAAAGCGAGTAAAAACAGCTCCATCGAGGGGGTCACGATCCAGCGTTTTTTGCAACCGGCGCAGCACTGCGGTTGATGAGAAACTCAAAAAGCGCGATCGATTCCTGGTTATCCCATTCCCTGGGCCCCAGCGCCACGCCCATAATCCTACCTTCTTTATCCAGAAATAAAGTCGTCGGAAGGGCATTAACTGCTAATCCGGACGCGACTTCTCCACTGGAATCCAGCAAAGCGGTAAACGAAAGCTGCAGTTTTTCAAAAAACGATTTTACCTGTGTTTCGCTTTCCTTCAAATTAACGGCGATCATGGCAAAGTTCTGATCTTTGAATTGTTGATGTAATTTTTCCATCGACGGCATCTCAACAACGCAAGTGGGGCACCAGGTCGCCCAGAAGTTAAGAAAAACAATTTTCCCGCGGAAATCCGATAAACGCACTGCATTGCCGAAAAGATCGTTAAGCTGGATTTCCAGCGGCGGGGTCGCATGGGGCAATTTGAGAATTCCCATCTTTTCAAACAGGCGTTCCAGCTCCTGTTCCGGGGAGCCGGCTGCTGAAAAAAAATAACCGGGAAGCAGATGCAGCCCAACACTCAGGCCCGCGACCATGACAACGGACAGCCAGAAAAATTTAGATGATAAAAACTGTTTCATAAAGATATCTCATTGCTGGGTCAGGAAGCTCTTCTGCCCAACCCTTGCCAATAGCGGAATGAATTATCAGCAGCAACATCGTGCACTGTTCGAATGCATTAGTGTGCGTTGCAAAAGAACAGCAAGTAACCTCATAGCTGTAAATAGACTCGAAGTTGGTTTCACACATAATCCATTATTTATTTTGATTCCTTTTCTTTTGTTACGCCCCCTTATGCATGAGTTTGCACGATGCCGTCGCTGATGATTCATGCAGCGACTGCATCAATATAAACCGGCTTTTTGTTTAATGGTCCATAAACGATGCGATATTTAAAGAGCGCTGTTTGTCAGCGATTCAATTGGCCAGATACCTGCCGGGCTGGGGTTGATCGGCAACAATCTGGCCGTCGGAAACCCGCATCAACCGGCGGGCGTATTGGGCACAGGCCTCACTGTGAGTGACCATAATAATGGTCATTCCATCGCCGTTAAAGTTTTGAAGCAATTTCATGATTTCCGCCGATGTTTTGCTGTCCAGATTACCGGTGGGCTCGTCTGCCAGCAAAACCGGCGGCTCGTTGACAATCGCCCGCGCAATGGCAACGCGCTCTTTTTCGCCACCGGAGATCTGGTTCGGCAATCGCTTTGCCTTATCAAGCAACCCCACCTGAGCAAGCGCGCTTTCAACCATCGCCTGTTTTTGTTTGCGGCTTTTGGTTACAATGGTCAACGGAAGCATCACATTTTCAAAGACCGTCAGATAGGGCACCAGACAAAAATCCTGAAATATAAAACCCAGAAACTCCCGGCGAAAATCTGCCTGTTGCTCCGAGCTGAGCCCGTATATGTCGATTTCATCTACCACAAAGGTTCCGGAAGTGGGTGCGTTCATGGCGCCCATTATGGACAGCAGCGTGGATTTGCCGGCACCGGATTCGCCCATCAGGCCGACAAATTCACCCGCCTCGATTTTAAAGCTGACATCGCTGACTGCGGATACGACGGCATCGCCGCGGCCGTATGTTTTGATAAGATTCTCTGCCGTAATATAACTCATAAAAAATCTCCGTTATTAATGCCTTAAGTTTAAAGTGTCTAAAATGCCTAAAATTGTGGATTTCAATCCATTTTAATTTTAGCTCAATTTAGACATTTTAGTTCATTTGCTCATAAATTTTAAGGGCATGGGCAGCCCAAAAAAGTGACCGCAATATTTCACAATTACAGCGTCCTGAGGGCTTCACCGGGATCCAGCCGTGCTGCCATGACCGCCGGATAGGCGCTGGCGACCAGGCCAATAACCAGGGCTAATAGGAAAGCGCCGGCCGCCAGTTCGGCATTGAAGGGCACAATTCCGGAATGCCCATCAATGAAAAAATGGACCGCTACTTTTGTGCTTCCCCAGCCCAGCACATATCCCATGATGCCGGCCAGGCCGGACACGATCGCAGCCTCTATGAATATAATCTTCATGACATGGCGTTTGCGAAAGCCGATGGCGCGAAAAATACCGATTTCATCGGTACGCTCTCTGACGCTGCTCATCATGGTTACCAGAACCACAAGGCTGCCAATCAGCAAGATCACACCGGATATGCCAAAAGAAAATTTTTTGAACTGCCCCAATGTTTGCATGCGGCCTTTAACCACCTGTTGAATGGCCATGACCTTGGCACCCGGCAGGGCATCCGAGATCTGTTTGACCATCGCATCAATCGGACAATCATGGCACAGGGCGGCTACTTCGGCCATGGAAACCCTTCCGCCTTTGTCAAACAGCGCCTGTGCGGTGCTCAATCTTGCAAACACCAGCTGATCGTCCTGAGATCCGGTGGGCTGAAGGATACCGGAAACCACAAAATCGCGCCCCCTGGTGGCAAAACGATCTCCGCTATTCAACTTGAGGATGCGAGCCGCCTCGGCGCCTAAAATGACACCGTTCTCATCGGGCAGCTGACCCTGTAATTGCCACCAGGGCTTTAAAATAGCCGAGGCGCTAAAATCCACGCCGGCCAGCAGGACTTTGCGGGAATTGACATCAACAACCCCCAGTACCAAGGGGCCCAGGGCCGCAATATTTTGTGCATTTTTGATGGAGCTCACCTGCGCCAGCTCAGCTTCACGGATTTCCCGCATTTCAAAAGAAACGCCACCCAGAGAAAGACCGCCATATGTAAGGGTTAGATTTTCGGTGCGGGGCACAATTAAAATATTGGCGCCGTATTTTTCCAGTTTGTGATTGATGTCGCCGGTCATTGCGTCAATGTAGCTGATGATGCCGACAACCGTGGAAACACCAATGACCAACCCGGCCAGAACAAAAAATGCTTTGCCTTTGCGCCGGATCAGGTTTTTTATCGATATCTGTTTAAGTGTCATAGATTCCTCTGATTTTAATTTTATTAAATATTTTTTATTCTCAGGCCTTCCCGCACCTTAATTGTAGAGCAAATGGAAAAAATTATCTTGATATTCCTTTGCGCCTTTGCGGCCCACGCCCGCAATGCGAGCAAGGCGAGGCGGGCGGGTTTGCGTGAGACGATTCTTTTTATTTAGCTTAGACCTTGCCGGAAAAATTAAAGTACTGCCGGCCTTCCAGAATATCCTTGACTTCGATGATGACCTTGCCATTATCGACGCGGCGATTCAGCGGCGCCGGGTTGCAGCCCCCTTTGACTTCATTGACGAGAACCGAAGCAAATTTGCGACCGCAATTACGGCAGACCATATAATCGCCTTCCTGAAAATAGCCCCTGCCCGCCGGCCAGCACACATCACAGGCGTCAAATGCTGCCCGTATGATGCCATCGGAGCTTTTCAAAACAAAGTATTTAATCTTGAATTCGCCGGCCACATGCTCAAAATGTCGCGCCTTACCGTCGGCAAACAGATTGGCCGGCAAACTAACCTGGGTGACGTTGCTCTCAGAAGCAATGCTGGCTGCCACCGGTGAGCTATCCCCCCGATCAGAAGTGGCATAGTAAACCCCGCCGCCGATGATAAGGACGGAACAGACGATGGCAACCATTAGCGGCAGACGCCCTTTTTTTTCAGTGCCCAGAACAACATCTTTTTTGGCCTGCCGTTTTTCTTGAGTAATGCTAGTGTTGCGCTTTTTCGAAGATGGTGAATTTTTTCTGTTTTTTTTAGACATCAGTTGTTTCTCCTTCATCAATTTAAATTCAGAAGTGTGCAATTTCGTCCCACATGGAAAACGGTCTACCGTCAACAGACAGGCAGCCGCTGCGATTTTTATTAAAGGACGTTAAAATGGTCTTTCGGTTTGTTTGCTCCGGTCAAAGATAAGCCAGTGATATGCGTATCACTGATCCAACCCGCAACAATTGCATGGGGAATCCGCTTATCTTAAGACAGCTTGGGTCAAACCAACAGCAAAGATGAAGCCTGTAAGGATAGGCTTCAACACAGAATGGAGAGGGTACGTAGATAGACGGGGGGGTCTTTGTAATATTCTTCGACAATCGTGCCTAAGCCCACCAGCATTGTTCGGATGTGATCAGACTCGGCATCATTTGCAATAATCCCGATACTAACCAAATGCACAGACACCCTTGGGTGGCTGGCGATGGAACCATCGGGAATCTTAACCTCCGGGGCGCTGCTCATCTCACACGGGCTTTGGGTCTGCCCTGAACAGCAATCCGGCACGCGCAAATGGGTCGAGCCCATCGCGGCTTGCGGGTGGGTCTTGGCCATCTCGCGCATGCATCTAACGGCACAATCAGAATAGCCGAAAGCACCGGATATGAGCACCGTTAGAGTCAACACAAATGCTAAAGTTATCGCAAGGAGTTTATTCATCATGATTCAATGTTTCCTACTGTTATAGTATGATATAAAAGTGCTATTTGTCTGTCAAGTGGATTTTTGGGTGCCCTCGTGACCGCTAAGCGCGATTGTGCGCTGCCAACATAAAACGATCTGAAATTATTCGTATTTATTTATCCATCATAACAGGTTGTTTTAACATTCTTTACAAAACTTTAGATCATACGTATATTTGCTCAAATGTTTGGCCGGATGGCAACGGGTATCGTATGTGGCTTGAGAACAATGCTTATCATACGGATGATAATCTTAAGTAAAATGAAAGGAAGCAAAGATGAGTTACGATTTTAATGCAGACGAGGTTTTTGAAATGGCCGAGCAAATGGAACGCAATGGCGCTAAATTTTACCGTGATGCCGCCGAAAACGCTGCAGATCCATCCAACAAAGACATGCTGCTCGGTCTTTGCAAAATGGAAGAGGCCCATGAGAAAATGTTTGAGTCCATGCGCACCGAACTTTCATCAGCTGAAAAAGCCTCAACGGTTTTTGACCCATCCGGAGAGGCTGCTGTTTATCTGCGAGCCCTGGTTGACGGCCGTGTCTTTTTCGAAAAAAATATCGATGTCACCTCCATGGTGGAAATCCTCAAATCGGCCATTGAAGCTGAAAAAGACTCCATTGTGTTTTACCTGGGGATGAAGGAGGCCGTGCCGAAAGATATGGGAAATGATCGTATCGAAGCAATCATCAAAGAAGAGATGGGCCATATTCAGATGTTGACCAAACACCTTATTGCCCAGGACCGTTAGACGGATATCAACATCGTTGTCTTACAGCCACCTGAAAGCGCGTTCCATTCAATGTTGTGGCCATTGGCAGTCTATGCATCATCTTTGGTATGTTCGGCCAGGTTTTCAATACCATCACGGTCGGTCAAAATAATTTTAGGACCTTCGACGCGAATTAAATCTTGCCCCGATAGTTTGGCAAATATGCGAGATAGCGTTTCGGGAATCGTTCCCAGAAGGCTGGCCAACTGGCCTTTAGACACATTTAAAACGACTGCATCCTCGGTGCCCTGTTCTTCAGAAAGATAAACCAAATAGGAAGCCAGACGTGCCGGGATTTCCTTGAGCGACAGATTTTCGATTTGGGCTGCAAATTGACGCAGCTTTTTTGACATAATCCCCAGCAAATTCATCGCCAGTGACGGATTGGATGACACCAGGTCAACAAACGCATTTCTTTTGAAAAGAAGAAGGTGCGTTTGGGCAAGGGTTTGGGCATTGGCCGGCATGCGTTGCCCGGTAAAAACCGTTGCTTCTCCAAATGATTGTCCGGCCTCAAAAATGTGCAGAATCTGTTCTTTGCCTTCTGATGAAACCTTATAAATTTTGACCCGACCCTCAACAATGACGAAAAAACCCGTTGTTTTATCGCCTTCTGAGAATATGGTCTGACCTTTGCTATAGCGCTTTTCGACCGCGATGCGACGGATGGCATCCAACTGCTCGGTGGGCAAACCGTTAAATAAAGGAATCGCCGAGATCAGGCGTATAAAGTTTTCCATACCTTCTTTTGCATCCATTTTTGATCTATGTCAAGGTCGAAGAATTTATTGTGGTTGTCAAAAAAACGTTCCGATTGCAGGACGTTTTTTTGCTCCAACACTTATGCCGCCATCCTTTTTGGCGTTATTCCGAACATTATGATGACAAGCGGTATAAAGGGCCTAAATTGTAAGATAATCTAAATGTCATCGTCGGACAGATAAAGGAGACACCCATCTCAAGAAAATTTTTTCATCTTGATTTAAGTCAATGTCATCGACACCTTAATTCACTATTGTTAACGAAAACCGGCCATCCGATAATCCATCGACCCA
>JAHEIW010000278.1 GCA_024639185.1 Deltaproteobacteria bacterium
GAAGGAGCCCCTGCCGAGTCCGAGACAGTTCCAGCGGGAACTGAGGGATCTGACGTTGCCGGGGTATCTGGAACTGACAGTATCATCGAAGACCTCTTAGACCTATCCGGAAACGACATAGTGTCTTGTCCCGCGCTAAATTAGCAGTTTAATCCCATGTTATTTTATCGATAAAGCAGTTGGGATGAGGGCGTAATCTGAGACCCAAACAAATCGATAAAGCCATCCCATTTTATTTATCAACTCGCAGGACTTGTTTGTCATCCGCTTTTAAAGGTTCAATTTGCAGAGAGTCAAAAAGGGAAGTCCTCGTCGCTCGAATCCGCTTTCATATACTCGTTTTTTTCAAGAATATACATGAACTCATTTTCATAAAGATCCCAGATAAGGTCGTTAAGCCTTGAGATCAGATGCCAAATTTCCCACACTATTTCGACTTCGGTGCTTGTTTTCATGCTAACTCCATTTTGAAAGATTTTGGTTATTGTTCATCGAAGTTCGGATCAAAAAGGGCGCTGGTAAAGACCTGCTGTTTGAGAAAGGGTTCATCAATTTTGTCTTTTCGTAAAACAGCAGCCCGTATGAGCGCATGGATAGCGATTTGATTGATTCTTCTGGGAAGGCCTTTTGCCCGGTGAAAGATGGCTTTAATGGCATTGTCGGCAAACAGTTCAGGCGGCGCTTCAGCCCTTTTGAGGTGGAAGTGGATATAGTTGACGGCGTCATCAAGGGTAAGGCCGGTCAGATTATGGGCATATGCGATACGTTGTTTCAACGATTCGTTTTGAGGCGATCTTATGGTGGCGGCGAGCCTTTGAGAACCGGATAAAATAAACGAGAAGCGGTCTTCAGAGTCCATGGCAAAGTTGGCCAGGCGTCTTAACAGTTCGAGCAGATCATCGGAGAGGCCGTCGCAATCGTCAAAGACGATGACCGGATGTTTACCGGATCGTTCTTCATACTGTCCGAGGTGGGCGTTGAGAGCATCAAACAGGTCGGCCTGATGATGGAGAACTGGCACTGCCAGAAGGCGTGCCATGCTGCGTAAAAATCCCAAAGGGGTCACCCGCAGGTTAAACAGGTAGAAGATATCGTAGCGTCTTTCATCAATATCGGCTTTAAAGCGTCTTAGAGTAATGCTTTTGCCCACACCGGATGGCCCGCACAAAAGCGCGATACCGCGGGTTTCGAGCCATAGATTGAGCCCCTGTAAAAACTCTTTTTGCGAGGCAGCCTCGAACATCTTGTTGGCCCACATGTATTTGGTGAAGGGCATTTTAGCAAAGCCAAAGTAGGATTTAAGGTGGATGGTTTGCGTATTCATAGGGTATCTCCCATCAGGTGATTTTTAATGTTTTCAAGATAAAAAGCCGTGTGCAGGTTATTGGGGTGTACGGCAAGCAATGTATCAAGGATGTGCTTGATCTTTTTGATATCAAAGGGGCCATAGGTATTAAAAAAATCGGTGCACAGCTTTTGATCAAAGACCTTGGGGTCTATGTATTCACGCAACAGGGCAATAAATTCGGCCAACACTGCTGGGCAATCGGATTTTGGATTCTCTTTTGTGATGTCTGTTTTCTTTTTGTGCTGTTGGGTCAGCCAGCCCAGGTAGTCGGTTTTTACTGAAGGTATTGTTGGTTGCGTTTGCGCCAGCGTCTGTTTAGGTGCCCGATGAGCTGTGATGCGCAGCGGTTTGGCCCGTTGCACAAAATTGCCGTTGACATAGATTTCGATCTGATCAAGCCGTTCTGGATCATAGCGAACTTCGACCCGTTTTTTTACAAGATCTGGTGCCACTTTGTACTTTTTGTTGAACAGGCGTATGACGCCGGTTTTGTCGGCCGTTCGAAGTTCACGCCACAAGAAGGCCATGCGGATTTTTTCCTCTTGCAAATAGGTGATGCGGGATGCATCCTTTAACCAACGTTGCTTGGGGCTCATCTTAAGCTCGCTGTGTCGTCTGCGGTTGTACTCGACATCGATAAAGGCAAAGAATGCTTCGTTGAGCTGGTCGAGGGTTCGGATGGTTGATGCCTTGACTTCGGCAATGAAGTTGGTCACACAAAACCGGTTGAAGGCTTCGATTTTGCCATGGCCTTGCGGCCGGTAGGGTTTGGTATGGATGGGCCTGTGGATGTTAAGCTCTGCGCAAATCAGGCGCATATGGTTGGCCCGGTAGACTTTGCCGTTGTCATAATAAACGCGGACAGGTTTGCCATAGCGCTGCAGGGACCTTTTAAAGACAAGCTCAAGGGCCGGCAGGTCGCCTTTAAAAAAGAAGCGGCCATAGAGCACAAGCCGGGAGGCGTCATCGACAAAGGCATAAAGATAGGTGCGCCGCATCTTGTCTGTTTTTTCAGGATCCGGTAGCCAGGGGCCCTGGAGCATGTCGGACTGCCACAAATCATTGGCATAATCGGCCGCAAACCGATCCAGATCCCTTTTCTCAGTCGGTTTTAAGTTTCTTTTGGACAACCCTTTAGCCTGAAGCGCCCGATGCAATGTCGAGCGCCGCAAAAGGCCCGGTGGCGCAAGCTGCATGTTCTCCATGATGGCGATAATACGATCGATGGTGCGTTCGGGCACCTCGAGTTTGAGGCCGCAGGCGGTCTGGATAATTTCTTTGGGTATGGCACGGCAGCCCTTGTCCGACCGTGGTTTGTCTTTGAGGGCCTCAAACCCGCCGTTTCGATAACGCCTTATCCAGTAACGGATGGTGTCGGGTTTGACGGCAACGATCTCGCCGTTTTCGAGCATCCACGTTTTGTTTGAAAGATGTTCGAGCATTGCGCGACGTTGTCCGCGGGGTGGGTTTTCTGCCAGATAGGCACTGATGATCTTAAATCGCAAAAGCGCCTTTTGTACGATACGATCATTTTCTGTCATGACACATCTCCTCGATTATTGTGCCTTATCAAAGGGGCGGCGGCGTGGCGATGACAGGTTTTGTGGGATGTGTGGTTTAAAGGATGGGACCGAAAAAAGGACAAAAATCCCTGTTTCCCTGACGCAGGATCTTTGATAAGATCACATCAGGAATCGTAAGTGCTTTTGCTGTGCTGCGGTTCTTGCCCGGGCCATGAGGAGACAGGGCGCTTTTGAAAGGTTTTTTGATCCAATGCGCAGCATCGTCAATGCCCGCCATAAATTCCTTGTCTTGGGGACATCGCGATGCCTATTAAAGAACCCTTCAGGCGGTGACAACCCGTGAAAAAAGCAATCGTCCCATGGCCTGGGTTCCGTCACCTCGATGAGTACCTCCCTTATACTTTGTTGGGTTTGCCGGCAGACGGTTTTGGCCTGCTTAAAATAGCGCCATAGTGTTTTGGGTGATGCTGCCTGGTAAAGCTTTCCTGGAATGCAGCTGTGAAGGCCCTTACCGCTTTCAAGATAGGCCCACAAAAGCGCTACAATCACCAGGGTGCAGTTTTGTTTGTACGCCACGATATCCTCGGATCCGTTGCTCATGGTTCGGCCGCAGCAAAGACACAACCAGCGGTGCTTCCAAATCTGAATGGTCTTAAGAATACGGTCCTTTAAGGTGGTCAATGACCGCTGATACCGGCCATGCGCATGGAACCGACCCGAACGACTGTCACATTTATCGCAAATTTCGGGCCGCTCGGGAACACGGGTGTA
>JAHEIW010000099.1 GCA_024639185.1 Deltaproteobacteria bacterium
TTTATTATTATTCACGTTTCGTGGTTAAGGATGCATAAGAAAGGAGATTTAGAGAATGATGAAGCTGGTGGAAATTATTGATGGTATCCGGCCGGTGGATCCAGGGTGGATTCAAAAAGCGCGGGAGCGGACCACTCAGCTGGTAATGCCAACCCGGGCCCTGGGACGACTGCATGAGATATCTGAGCGTCTCTGCGGTATCCAGCAGACGCTAGAACCCAGGATCAAAAAAAAGGCGATTCTGGTGATGGCCGCAGATCACGGGGTGGTGACCGAGGGTGTCAGCGCCTACCCCCAGGAGGTGACCCCCGCCATGGTTCAAACCTTTTTGGCCGGCGGTGCAGGTATAAATGCCATTTCGCGCCAGGTGGGCGCCGATGTCTGGGTGGTGGACGTGGGCATCATTCCCCGGCTGGATGTCAGCAATATACCCGGTGCCGATCGTCTGATTGTTGAAAAGGTCGGACACGGTACCGCAAATTTCACCAGAGGACCGGCCATGTCGCGACAGGATGCGGAAAAAGCGTTGCAGATCGGCTTTGAGCAGGCCACGCGATTGATCGAAGATGGCGCTGATCTTCTGGGCACCGGCGATATGGGCATTGGCAACACCACACCGTCGGCTGCTATCGGCGCTATTTTATGCGGGGCCTCGCTGGACGCGATAGTGGGTCGCGGCACCGGCATCGATGAGGCCGGATTGGCGCGCAAGCGCGATATCGTGCGGCAGGGAATCGAGGCCAACACGCCCAATCCTGAAGATGGACTCGACGTCCTGGCAAAGGTCGGCGGGTTTGAAATCGGCGGCATTGCCGGCACCATACTGGCCGGCGCCTACCACCGGCGGGCGCTGGTGGTGGACGGATTTATCTCAACAGCCGGCGCCCTGATTGCACGGGCGCTGTGCCCGAACGTATCGGACTATGTCTTTGCCGGGCATTGTTCGGCAGAAGCCGGCCATCGCATCATGCTAAAACATCTGGGTCTTGCGCCCATCCTGGATCTGGGCATGCGCCTGGGGGAGGGCACCGGTGCGGCCCTGGCAATGGGGGTTATCGAAGGTGCGGTTCGCATGTTTAAGGAGGTGTTGACCTTCAAAGAGGCCGGCGTCGCAAACAAATAAACTCGTTTCAAAACACTTATCTTTTGTCCCAGGGCTGTGTTGCTCGTCCTCGAAAGTCGCTTGCGTACTATATGTACGCTGCGCTCTTTCTCCTCCTCCCGCCTTGCCCTGAACCAAAACCGTTTTGAAACGAGTTTAGGTTTTTTTTCCTCCAAACAGGATAAAAAGCCTTAATTGTCAGCTTAAATCTTATGTTTATTATTCATAATGGATGGTTTTCTGGCTTCTATTTTGAAAAAAGCTAGTTTATCTATTTTGTTTTCAGCTTTCTGTCCTCTGATTTCTGTCCTCTGACTTCTGACTTCTGTCCTCTGTCATCCGATCTCTGACCTCTGTCCTCTGATCCCTGACCTCTGATTGCTGCCGGATGTCTTCCAAATTTTGCCTGCGGTCCTGTGTCCTTTGTCTGCGGTCCTGTTTACGCTGTCTTCTGTCGGTCACCCATTCAGTATCGCCCTTTTTGCGGTATTCCCTGCCGGTTGGCTCAATCGTGTGCTGATGCGGGTAAACGCCGTGTTCATGGGCGTGGACGTGTTCGTGCAGGTGCAATTCCCTGTCCAGAAGAATCTTGCCGTTGGCCATTGTGTAAATGTCATTGGCGGTTTCAGCGAGGAAGTCGAAATCATGGGAGATGAGGATATAGGAAAGCTCAATGCTGGATAGAATCTTGCTGAGTTTTGCTTTGGTCTTTATATCCAGGCCGTTCATAGGCTCATCCAGCAGCAGGACCTCAGGTTCCATGGCCAAAACGGTGGCCAGGGACACCAGTCGTTTTTCGCCGCCGGACAATTTAAACGTGATGCGCTCCTCGAATCCGGCCAGACCTAAAAAATCGAGCGTGCGACGCGCGATTTTAACAGCATCGCTTTTTGATTTGCCCAGGTTCAGGGGCCCGAAGGCAACATCTTCAAGCACAGTCGGACTGAACAGTTGATCATCAGCATCCTGAAAAAGAAGACCGATTCGCCGACGAACGTCTGCAAAATCGCTATCATCCTTAACAGGCCGGCCAAAAATCTCCACCTTGCCGGATAAAGGCTTTAGCAGTCCCATTATGATGTGCAACAAGGTGGACTTACCGCTGCCATTGGGGGCAATTAAACCGATGCGGTTGCCCTTATCTAGCCTGAGATCAAGCTTATCCAGGACCGGTGGGCCCCCCGGATATTTGAATGAGATACCTTCCAGATGTATCAATTTATTATTTTGATGCATGAGAATTTTATCCGTTTGCCCCAAAAAACCCTAAAACAACGGAATGAACCTTGACCATTCCATAAACGCCAGCCCAACAATAATGGCCGTCATTAATATGGCAAAAATCCAGCTTACCGAACTGATTTGGAATTCCTGCAGGCTGTAGAATTTGCCCTTAAATCCCCGGCACAGCATGGCCTGGTGTACGCGTTCGGCCCGTGCGGCCGCACGCACAAAGAGCATGCCGACAACGTATGAATAGGTTCGATAGGTATTGGCGTTGGTGCCCGGTCGAAAGCCCCTGATTTTGGCCGCTCGAACCAGGCGTAAATATTCCTGCTCGATGACAAATACATACCGATAGGTCATCAGTAACAGATGCACGATTTTTTCAGGGATATGTAAGCGATATAAGGCGTGACCCAGTGTGGCGAATGACATGGTTGCCATCAGGGCGATAGACGCCAGCAGTATCGCATTTGATTTTAACGTGATCTGGGCGGCGAGCACCACGCCAGGTCGGTAAATAGCGAAAGAGCCGATATGTGTCAGCACATCACCATAAAACGTAAATGGCAGTAGCAGCCACAACAAAAAGATCAACGCATTGACCCAAATTATCCTTTTTAAAACCTCGGTGGTCTTGACTTGAGAGATGACAATCAGAGCCAATGAGATCACTAAGGCCACAACTAAAACAGAGAATTGATACGACAAGGCAACCACAAATACATAACCACATGTCAGACCGACACGAATTCTGGGATCAAGCCGATGAATGATTGAGTTGCCGGTTGCAAAGGGTTCATTAATCATTTTGAATTGCTGTATTAACCACGAAAACGCGAAAGAAAAAAAAGAGGTCACGAAAAAAATGGCTAAATTTTTCGAGTCTTACATTTCCGTGTCTCCGTGGTGTCCACTGTTTTTTTTACGTTTGCGAATTGCGGCCACGATAGCGGATAAGCCGAAGATACAGCCTATCCCGATCAAAATGTTTTTTACCGGTAAGCTTTCTTCTGTGGGTTGCCTTTTTTCAGTAGTGGTTAGACCAATCTCGGTGGCGGGGATTGACCACTCAGCCCTGTGGCCCTCGCCGGCATTTAAAACGATCTTAAGGTCGGTCTTTTTCGGTACCTTGAACGAAAATTCGCCATTTTCATTGGTCATGCCGCTGAGCAGCTCGTTTCCCCCGGAATCGAAAACGGTAATCTTGCCGGCGTTTACGCGTCTGCCGCTGCCGAATTTGCTTTCGACATAAACCGTGTCACCTTCGATCCATGCAAATAGATTAACCCGGTGGGCATCGGCAGCCGCGGTTAGAATCAACACGAAGCAACTAACTAATAATAAGAAGAAAATCGATTTTGCCAAGTTATATTTAAAATGTTCAGGTTTCATCGGATGGGTTTGTTCAATCCTTTAACACTATATTGGATATGGTTTCTACTTTTCAGGAAATCCCGGCAGCATGGTGGGTTGAACCTTCTTTAGAAACGCCACGCACATGGCTGTGATAAGGCCTTCAATAATCATCACGGGAATATGGGCCCCAATGACGATGGCCGCGACTTCAAAAAAATTTTCCTCGGTAAACACCAGGGCCAGACCCAGGACAAGGGCGCTCAACAGAACGGATAGAAAACCGCAGACAAAGGCTGCTGCAAGTGCCAGCGTTGATTTTTTATGCAGAAACGGGCTGCAAATCAAATAACACAGCACCGCCGGCAGCGCCATTATGATGGTGTTGACCCCCAGGGCGGTGATTCCACCAAATTGAAACAGCACCGCCTGCAGCACGAGTGCCACCAGGATAGCCGGAAAAGCGGCCCAGCCAAGCAGCAGCCCCACCAGCCCGTTGAGGATCAGGTGGGCATTGGCGGGGCCGATGGGAACATGAATCAACGAGGCCACAAAAAATGCGGCTGACAGGATACCGGCCTTGGCGATGCGGTCATAATTGAGTTTCTTCAGGCCGATGGCCGTCCCGATGGCGGCCAAGGCGCCCCCGGAAATGAGTACGGAGCCGGATAAGACCCCTTCGGAGATATGCATGCCAGCCTTTCATGTTAGCAAACAACCTTCAGTCAATATTAGCTATTCCGGATGAATTTTTTTCACCACAAAGGGCCCGAAGTTCACGAAGACGCAGAAGATATTTTTTAACGTTCGTTTTAGGGTGCTTCTGATCTTCGCGGCCCAAAGAATATCCATTGTTTTCATATGACTGATCTTAATCATTTAAAAGTTAGCCGTCAAACGAATACTGAAGACCCATCCCTTCGGATTTTGTTCCCCACGGACGTCATCTATTAAATACTGGAAATCAGCCGTTGCGGCAAATATTTCATTTAAAGCCAGACGGGCATAGGCCTCGCCTACCAACGAGTTGTCCAGTTCCGTATTACCGTCGTTCAGATAGGCAAGGCCGATACCGATATTATCCTGCGCCCGGCCCCAGATGTCCCCACTGATGTTGAGACCGCCCGAATACAGCTTTTTCCAGGTAATCACGGCATCATCATCCTGGTAGCCCAGTCGCAAAAAAGCGCCCAAAATTTTGCCAAACTGCTGGTCAAAAGATAGGGTTGCTGCGGCCAGCCGTTTACTTTGGCCTTCTCCTGTGGCATTTAAAAAATCATCGCTGGTCATCGAGCCGATGATACGGTAGTTGCCTTGGCCCAGAGAAGTTTCCAGTCGGTAGGCCAGCTGAAGCGCATAGAACTGAAAGTTATTACCCGCTTCATTTTCACCCACATCCATGATCACGCCATTGGCACTCAAGTCACCGTAGGCCCATTGCGCCGCGCCGCCAATATCGTAGGAGACAAAATTGCCGGTGGGTGCATTGACAAAGACCTCATTTAAAAACTGTCCATATTCATCATTGGCAAAGGCGTTTTCATCCACATAATCGGTGGAATCGATGATGCCGCCCGACATTCCCAGACGGTGGGACTCACTGAACGCAAAGGTATATTGAGCCCAGGCGGTTAACAGATAATCACGGTTGCGCCCATTGATATCTTTGACATCATCTTCCAGATCGGCGGCCCAGATGGTCAGCGCAAAGGGCGATTTGGTATTCAAGCCATTGTTGGCCGCAAAACCGAACTTGGCAAACAGCTCCGTGTTGTCGTAAGGCCGAAAACTCATTTCCGGTTGAACCGCCACCGCTGCTTTGGGACCGTCATCGACCCCATCCTGGTCAACCGCCAAATACTGCCAGGCACCGGCAATGACACCGCCAATTGAAAACCTGTCGGTTATATCGTAACCTGATGCCGTTGCGTGAAAAAAGAACAGGCAAAATATCACCGCAACGAAGCCGTTGCCTTTTATCGACTTGAACCGTCTTTGCACCGTCATCCGTCCTTACTTCATTGCGTGAAAATACACCCAGATAATTGCTCCCAGCTCCACCTCTTTTTCTTCTCCCGCACGCGACAATTTGTAGTCAGCACTATTGAGGGCTGCAAAGCCCCACCAACCTGAAACCGGAGCGGCATAGGTAAATACGCCGTTGCCGTCGGCTTTTATCGTCTGGGTAATCATGTAGTCGGTGGGCGCTGTGTATTCTTTGTTGACATTGTAGTATTCGACTTCAACCCGGGCAAAGGGTACCGGTTTACCGTTGAACTTGACAATTCCCTGAAAGACATTGCCGGCATAAAGGCCGAAAGGTTTGGACAGCGGCACAATCTCGGTCTTCAAACCGATTTCCGCATCCCAGCCTTCATCATCGCCAAAAGCGCTGACCACGGTTTTGGTATAGTGAACGATAAACGAATCTTCAGCCGGCTCCCAATAGGGCTCAGGTTCCATGTAAAACATATACACACCCGGGCGCCTGACGGCAAACGCCGTTTTCCAGGCCTCTTGACCCATTACCTGCGTTTTTTTCAGTGATCCCAGCAGGTCCTGCCGCTTTCCGGCGGTCAGGACCTCAAATGCTTTCGGTTTTACCAGCTGCATACCCACCATCTCAAAAGGGTGGGAAAAAGAAAGGGTTAAATTGATAGTGCGGTCATCGCCCTGCAGCACCATGGTGTCGGAGGGAATCAGCATTCCGAAATGAGGCCAGGCCGGTGAGCATGTCATGACGATTAATACCATGTTGATGATTACCGCAATGCATCTTTTCACTTCTTCGCCTCCTTATTGCTAATTTTTAGAACAGTCCCGCTTGATTTTATTCCAGTTTAAGATCAACCCGGGCTCAAATGCCCCCTGATCAGTTCCCGGAACGCAGTCGAATCTCTGATGTTATCCAGATCACTGTCTTTTTTGATGCTTTCCCAGTTCGAGTAGCCCTTGTCGAGCGCCTTCTGCAACCACTCAATGGCTTCATCGACTCTTTTTAAGCGTGCATACATACAGGCGATATTATAATGCGTCTCGGCATCCTCCGGCGCATAATTCAATATATCTAAAAACACCGTTAACGCCTTGTAATATTCCTGATTGGTCGCCATCACCAGAGCCAGGTTATTAAGGGCCGGCAGGAATCTTGGGTTCACCTGAAGCGCCTTCTTATACCATTTCGATGCTTGTTCTGGGTCGCCTTTTTGAAAATAGAGATTTCCCAGTTCAAATCGTAATTCAACGCTGTCCGGGTATTCTTGCAGCAATTCCTGTACATGTGATATTTTGGCTTCGAGATCCTTCCGGATGGTCAGCGCCCTTTTTAAATTGTTTTGGGCCATCTTGAAATCAGGTTTTATGCGTAATGCTTTCTGGAATTGGCTGATCGCGGCCTCAAATTTGCCCTCCTGCATTAAGGCAATTCCCAGATTGTTGTGCGCTTCAACCAGATTTGAATCCTGGTGCAAAGCGGCACTAAAATGATGGATCGCTTTTTCTGTATTCTCCAGTTTTAAAAATACGCCGCCCAGATTACTATGAACTTCAGCATAATCAGGCTCAAATTTTAAGGCCAAATAATAATTGCGGATGCCATCTTCAACTCTGCCTTCATTTACGAGCACATTGGCCAGGCCGAAATAAGCTGAAGCATAGTGGGGTCTGATTTTTAAGGCGTTTTGGTAAAATTGGATCGCTTCTTCGCTGCTGCCTTGTTTTGCAAGGATGCCCCCCATGCTGTAATGGGCTTCCGGAAGATCAGGTTTGAGCTGCAAAGCGGTGCGATAATGTTCGGCGGCTTCTTCAATTTTGTTTTGTTGCTCCAATGCTGCTCCCAAATTGATATGGGGCTGAGCCAGGTCGGGGCTGATCTCCAGGGCGCGTTTATAGAGCGGAATCGCTTTATCCAATTGGTCTAGTTTTGAATACGCGCTGCCCAAATTGAAATGCGGTCTGGCTTTGTTGGGTGATTTTTTTACCACATCACTCCATAGCGTCACCCTGTCTGCCCACACCAGATTACGTTGATAGGTCCAAACCGCAAGCCCAACCACCAAAAGACTGAGCAGGCCGACGTTGAGCCAGTCGAGCTTAATATATCGACAAGCGAGCACCACCGGTATTAACAGCACCATCATGGAAGGCAGATAAAGACGGTGTTCAAAAATAATGGCCAGGGGAATAATCGAGGATTCAATAACCAGGTTGCCGAGAAACCACAGGATACAAAATGAAATCAGACGCTCTTTTTTAGCCAAAACTATCGCCAGTCCGATTAAACCCGTAATGGCCATCAAACTGAGCAACGTTGTAACCGGATTGATTAAAGATGTTGATAAGGCAAAATCGTAATCGAGGTTAAGCCGTGAGGGATGCGGGAAAAAGATCAGGCTGATGTAATGGATAATCACCCGCAGCTGGGTCAGCAGCCGTTGCATGATGGTAAATTCATCCTGGGCATAATCCTTTAGGTATTGGATTTTTTCCCAGGGGCTGAATCCTGTGAAAATTAAAAAAAGGAGAATAAAAATGGCACTGATACCCAACAGATATTTCAGACTTTTCTTAAACCATTGCCTGCTGAGATCTTGGAAAAAAAACCATTCGTAGAGAAAGAGTAAAAATGGCAAAACAGCGGTTATCTGCTTGCAGCCCAAAGACAGCAGCCAGGCCGCGGCCGCAGCAGATAACCAGAGGGATTTCCTGCGATTCTTTTCAGCCAGTCTGCCGTACGCATAAAATAAAAATGAAAGGACAAAAAACAGTGACGCCATGGCGGTCATCCGCTGAACGATATAGGTCACCGCCTGGGTTTGAATCGGGTGAACCAGCCAGATCAATGCGGCAAAAAAAGCGATCAGGTCGCTATTTTCATAACGGGCCTTGATAATTGGAATGCAAAATGTGGCTTTTAGAAAAAGATACAGAAAGAAGCCGGTCAGTATGTGAATCGATAAGTTGAATAAATGGTAGCCAAACACGTCGTATTGATGCAAGCTGTAATTAAACGCAAAGCTGATAAAGGCAATCGGGCGCGTCTTTGAGCTGTCAAAACCCGCATTGATGATTTGCGGTATGGAAAAGGCTTTTACGCGGATCAGGGGATTATCTTGAATTCTGAGCACATCGTCCAGAATGAATGGCGAATGAAATGTATTGGCATAAAGCGCAAATGTAACCGTTGCGAAAAAGACGATTATCAGAAAACATTTAACCACCGAAAATGCTTTTGTATTCAAAGCCGCCAAAAGACCGGCGTCCTTGTTGTTGATTGATTTGTTTTTTGAAGTGCGCATAAACTTTTTGTGTGTAAATTAAATTCAGATTCTAAATTTTATCGTAACCCCAGATAGAAACCAGATTTCTTTTCAAAAAATTGCCAAATTTTTCGACTTCCGGCTTGAACTGTTGCATCAATTCCAGTCTGAGGTCATCATCGACAGGTTTTCGCGGTTCATATTTTACCATTCTGGTTTTATAAAAATTTTTCAGCGCGGCGTAAGTGTCGTCGGAAAATAGCAGGCGCAGGGCCTTGCGAAAATACGGTGAATCCAGGCTGTATTTCTTTAAAAGCGGCCATCTGATTTGTTTGTTCGGATTGACGATATCAAAACCCGGCGAAAAATTGGAGTCCACACCTAAAAAATTGAGAATGTCTTTGTACATTTGCGGGGTATTTTTTTTGAAATCGTCGAAAAGAATTATTTTAATTTGCGCTTGATCGAACCGTGCTAAAAACCGCTGGACCTGTTCGGTGTATTTGACAAACTCAGAATAAAATAGCCATGACGGCGTAATAACCCGCTTTGAAAAACCCAGACCCGCTCTTCTATCTTTTTCGGCCGCAATGGCTGTTTTAAAATCGGTGTGATGTTCACCGAGTGCGAAGATGGCAGCTGAATGCAGGGAATGCAAAAATTCCACCGGCTCTCTGAACATCATAATGAATTTCGCGCCGGCATTATAATCAAAGATTTTTTGAGCCGATACGGTGGAACACAAATAGGTCGCCGAGGCTTCTCCGGCAATCTTTTCATGTTCCCATTTATTATAAAGCCTTACATATTGATTTTCAGTTCTGTACGGGAAATAGAGTTTTCGTTTATGGATTTTATCGCTCTGGTTGCGAAAGTCATGGGAAAAAAAATTGGGTTCTTTGATCGCCGTCATAAAGATGTCGGGATGTTGCCGCAGATAGTGATGAAGTGATGACGTGCCCGATCGAGGGTGCCCCACAATAAATAAATTTGCTTTTTTCATCCCGTTAATTTTTCTTTGATAGCGGTCAACGTGTTCAGCGGCAAAGGCCTTTTGAGCCAAAAGACAATGCCGGTGAATTTAGAGCATAAGGTCCACAAAAATGCAACAAAACCAAGGGCCAGCGCGAAATCTTTTGAAACGCCCGAAAGTGAAAGCGCCGGCAGCAGGATGGCCTCCCGCGTGCCCAGACCACTGAATGTAATTGGAATGATGTTGATAATGCCAAACAGTGCCCGGCAGGCGACGATCAGACCAAAACCCACATGGATGTCCAACGCAACGGCGAGCAGATAAAGAACCAGGGAGCGCAGTAGCCCAACGGCAATCGATATCACCATTAGGATCGAAAAAAATTTTATATCAAAGCCGGACCAGAATTTAGATAATTCCGCTTCCAGATCTTGCCCGATATGCTGTAGCTTTCTGCTGCTGTAACGCCGCAATAATTTTTTAAGCGCCTTCCATATCCTGCTGCCAAAGACCAAAAGGATCAGCACCAAAAATGTTATCCCCGCGAAATATACCCATAAATGCAATTCTTTAAAAAGACTTCCGGGGAAATAGACGATTGCAAAAAGGCTGAAAAGCATCAGACCCATGATGTCAAACAGCTTGTCCAGCGTAATTGAAATCGCTGTGCTGCCGGCGGGCCTGCCGTCGTCTTTGAGGTAAGCGAGCTTTGCAATGGGAGATATCGCCGCCAGTGGTATTAAACTCATAAACCAGGAGATGTAGTAAATTTGAAAGAGTTTTTTGTAAGTGACTTCCAGCCTCATTTTCCGGCAGATCACCCACCATCTCAATGCCAGAGTCGCATTGACCACGATAAATACAAACAGGCTGATCAGCGCAAATTCTAATTTTATGGATTTGACGGCGTTTGCAGCTGCTTTTGGATCCACAACCCGCAGTATGAGAAATATAAAAAAAAGAGGGCCAAGGAATTTTATGAATGTTTTCCAGTTTGCCTTTAACAGCTGCATAAGCATCAATCGGGCTGAATCATTTTATGAGGGTTTTGAGCTTTTGTTTGCTTTACGGCCGAAATTTACGAGGACAAAGGGCAAAAATACAATGGCAACCCAGAAATAAAACAGATGAAATTTACCGGACCCATCGGGGCGCGCCACCTTGAGCGGAATACCGCCTATCAGCAACGGCAATTTGGCCAGAAACGTTTTTAAAGGAAAATTGTAATAGTAGACCAGTAAACGGTTGCAGGATATATGAACAAATTTTCGTAATTGATCAAAGACATTTCCGGTGAACGCCTGGTCGCGGAAATGGTATACCACAGCTTCCGGTCTGACATACATACCCCATTTTGTTTTTTTTAATCTGATGGAAAGATCCAGGTCCTCGGCATAGCTTTTGAGCCTGACATCAAATAAATAACCGCCAACATCGGCCAGCATATTCTTTCTAAAGCCCATGGCATTTCCGGAAATAAACTCGACCGGCACCATCTCTGAATCCGTCTCCCGGACGTAATAAGCCGCGTATCCGAAACGCGTTAATTTATAAAGGCCGACAGTCTTATCGGTTGGCGCATGCCGGTCGATGTGCGAGTTGGATGATACCATCAACATATTGGCCGAAATGACGCCTGCCTGCGGGTGTTGCACCCCGGCAGCCATTATTTCTTCAAGGCAATTGAAATGTACGACGACATCCTGATTCATCAACAATATAAATTCGCCATCCGCCTGGGCCAGGGCCTTGTTATTACCTCCGGCAAAACCATAATTTTCAGAAAAATGAAGCACCTTGATATTCGGCTGCCCCTGGTAATTTGCGACGGATGGTGTCGATCCGCCATTGTCCACCAGAATAATTTCATACGCTGATCTGGCAAGCGATTGTTTTTGCAGTGATTGAATACATCCCTGAATCCAGCGTTCACCGCGGTAAAAAAGGACGATAACGGACAGTTTTATTTTATTTTTGGCGCCAGTGGTATGATTCATCTTGGATACGGTTGCAAAAAAAGAGCTCGCCATACAATTAAGGTGGCTGTTAACTTTTCCAGGCCGTCAGGTCCTTTTCGATCAGGCCTTCGAGCCGGCAGATGTCTTTATAAAATTTTTTCCGGAGCTTTTTTGCTGTGGCCGCATCGATGGGTTGCGGCGGTTTGCGGCCAATATTTCTGAGCAAATGCGGGATTTTTTTAATTACATTTTTGGAAAAAACAAATTGGAACGTTTTTAAAAACAACCCCGTATCTTTCCAGAATGCGGGAATATTTAAAATGCTTCCGGCCGGATTATGGACTTTGATCTCCGGGACAAAGCCATCGTCCACACCCAGAAATTGGAAGGCGTTTTTGACAACGTTCAGGGGTTCAGCGACCAGTTCTTCAAACAGCAGAATCAATACATTGTCCTTGCCGAATGCATCCAAATACCGCTTCACCTGCTGGTAGTACAATGCTCTGCGATAGTAATAATAATTGGCGTGCCAGCCGTAACATTTCGTTTTGAATTGCGGGTCGTTGCGCCTTTCTTCTTCTTTTGCGAGCGCCGCCTCAAACGTTTCAAGCACCTCTCCTTCTTTGCGCAGCTGATGGTTATACAGAGAGTAACTCATGCTGACGGGATCTCTCAAGATGATAATGATTCTTATCGGCCCCAATTTTTCTTTAACCAGTTTTGGTGCGGCTTCATCAAACAGATAGGCGGTTGACGCTTCTCCGACGGCACTTTGATGTTGCACCTTTGAAAAGGCTTTTTGGTAGTATGACGGTTTTTTAACTCTATGCAGCGGGCCGAATGAATCGCCGATAAATAGCGAAAGCTCTTTCCATTCCGGCATAAATATGTCCGGATGCTGATTTAAATAGCGGTATAATGATGTGGTGCCCGATTTGGCGGCGCCCACGATTAAAAAGTTCGGCCGTGTCATATTATTAATATTTCTTTCCGCATTGTCGATGTTTGTGCGGGAAGCTGCAATGACAAGATATTGTTGTGTCCCAAAAACAATCGACAATATCTCTTGCGTCAAATGTCGTCCGTTCAGAAGTTCACAGGGCTGATTTTGCTCGACAGGCATGTTTTTTTCTGAGAAGCGATATACGGATTATTGACCCATGGGCTACATAGTGCCGCGATATTTGGGATGATGGGCACCGATGAATTTGGCTTAACCCGTGGTTTGGGCTGAATCCCAAATATCGGGGCACCGGCACTTTGCAATTTATAGCGCTTTTCAGAAAATGACATGCCTGGAGCTGATTCTACAAACTATTTCCGGCACACAATACTATCGCCACCAGGTCTTGACAATTATTCTGGCAAAATGAAAACCATAAATCAGATCTTTACCCTTTTTGCTTTTGCCGAATTTTCTCTTCAGGATGGTGATGGGCTCTTCTTTGACCCGCAGCCCTTTTTTTACCGCATCAATGATCAGTTCGCTGGTATGATATTGATCTTCGTATAAATCGATGGTTTTGATTTTCTCCATTTTAAAAGCCCTGAAGCCGCTGGATGGATCGGTTATTCTTTTTCCCAAAAGCGAACTGATGATTGTGCTGAAAAAATGAACACCGGCGATTCGCAGCGCGTTGTCCTTTTCCCGGGCCCCCAGTACCCGGGATCCGATGACAACATCATATTCTTTATTGATAATCGGTAAAACAAGCGCCTCGATATCCTCAGGCTGGTGCTGACCATCGGCATCCATGGTCACACAGATATCTGCGC
>JAHEIW010000279.1 GCA_024639185.1 Deltaproteobacteria bacterium
AGGATCTCGTAACACTAATGAATCCTCAGTCCTTTGAGGCAGAGCAATTTAAAATATTACGGACGAACCTCTTATTTGCGGAATCCGGCAAGACACCGCGTTCAATAATGGTGACCAGCACAGTGCCCGGTGAGGGCAAATCGTTTGTTGCCGCCAATCTGGCCGTCAGCGTGGCCCGGCATGTCAACTGGAACGTATTGCTGATTGATTGCGATCTGCGCAGGCCGAGTGTCCACAAACAGTTTGGCTATCAAAATGTCACCGGTTTGAGTGAATACCTGTCAAACGGTTCTGATCTTGAACCACTGTTGAAGCGGACCGGTATTGAAAATCTGACGATTCTGCCGGCCGGCAGCATGCCCGACAACCCTTCTGAATTGCTTTCTTCCGAGCGCATGGCAGCGCTGCTCGAGGAGGTGGCCGCCCGTTACAATGATCGATTGATTATCCTGGATTCGCCGCCGCCTTCATTAACGGCTGAGTCCGGTGCCCTGGCCAGATATGTTGATGGGATACTGCTGGTCGTAAAATACGGCAGCACGCCAAAGGATCAGGTTTTGGATATAATTCACAAATTGGGCAGAAAGAAAATAATTGGAGCGGTGATCAACAATTTCGATGCCGGCGCCTCCAGGTACCACAAAAAGTATTATGGTGGGGGCTATTTCACCAAGTAGGCGTCTGGCAGGGAGGTCAGTAGGCTATAAATCTGGCAGGAAGAAAAATTAAGGACACGGATTTACACAGATGAACACAGATAAAAAACACCAAATTATTACCTGAATTTTGCACGCAAATACCCGTCGGTGAAGTTGGCGGTCAAGTTATCGCAATTAACTTGGTGCGATGATTGTTACTTAAAAATTCAGGTATCTATTTTTTCATAATATTTTTAAGCTGAAATTATCCATCGGCTATGTTTTTAAGTGGTGTAAATTCAATATGTTTTGCTCGTGCAAGAAATTTTGTGCACAATTTTTAAATTGCAAAACGCGGTGCCCAGTTGGATTGCTTATGCCAGGGTCGCGGACTGCAGCGTGCTTTGTCTAGAAATTGAAGTAAGTGCAGCATCTCCGGCGTTCTACTGTCATGGATTGAGTATTTGACCTTATCACGGCCGCTATGATTGACAACCTTGGCAGCGATAAACAAAAGTTTCAATCGAGCGATTCGAACCGTATTGGTCATAATGCCCGTTAAGATGCTGTCAGCGGCGGGGCGATTGCCCGAGACGCTTTTTTCGGCAATCATTTTCATGTAACGCCAGATGTTGTAGGCCAACATCACGATTTGAAAAAAAGCGTAATTGTTTTTAAATTTGGCAGAAGGAATCATATCCAGGCCTTCACGCTTGGCTTCGCCGATCAGGTTTTCCACATCTGCCCTTTTATCATATTCGGCAATGACTTGATGAGCAGGGCCGGCCAGGTTCGTGCAAAAGATCCGATAGGTGTATTTATCGTCTTCAAAAAGCACACATTGCTGCGGCTGGTCTGAAGGTTCTTTGAGTTCTTTTAAAATACGCATGGCCACAAATCGGCACGGCAGCTGCCAGCCGATGGGTTGATAAAAGCAGCTGTTATATTCGATGGCTTTGCGTTTAAAGGGTTGATACCAGTTGTCAGGATCGAAGATCGGGGTGCATCCTCGATTGGCAATGATAAATTTAAAACCGGCTTCAATTGAGGCTTTTACGCTTTGCCAGCACAAAAATTCGCCATCGGCTCGCAACAGCACATCCTGGACACAGCCGGGCAGCTGAGCGCTAATGCCGGCGATAAAATCAGCGGCTTCTTTGCCCTCGACGGTTGTACCTTTGCGCAGCTTGCCCAGTAAATATTCGCGGGTTTCTTGGATAAAGCACAATATCGGCCGCAGGCCCTCTTTGCCGCGGTGCTGGGTATTGTGCCCCTTGCGGGCGCCTTGCTGGTTGCCGTAAACGGTTTTAACGGTGGTGTCGATGTTGATGCGAATCTGAGCATACTGAAAATTGCACAGTTGCCAAACGCGTTCTCGCAGGATGCTTATCACCTTTAAAAGCGATTTGCCCTGATTGATGCCAAGGTTGTCCACATAACGCCAGAAGGTGCTGGCCGCCGGCAGCCGGCTGAGATTAAAAAATCCGCACAGCATGGCATCTAAACGGATATAGACAAAGTGCCAGATGCGATTAAATCCAATAAACAGTAGCATCAAAATACCCACCATCATCGAATAGTGCCCCAGCTTGGGTTCGCGGGACGTGGGTTGATAAGCAAAGTTAAAGATTTTATGAAAATTAACCAAATCGAAAAATTTAATCAGCGCCAAAAGCCCGCCAAATGGACTCAACTGCTCAGTGCACGTCTCATAGGGCGTGGAAGCATTGATTTTTCTGGCCTTGGTGCCATTGTTACAAAACCCTTTACGACTGCGGTTTTTGCTGCTAATCTTTTTTCGTCTTTTAACCATTTGGGTACCTCCTATTATAGCTGTTATGGTTTGGCCAAACCTTTGCTATAATAGGAATCCCAAATGGTTTTTTATTTTTCAAGATCTATTTAATGCAAAATTGGGGTATCAATTTATTTTTTAGTCTAACCGATAAGTCCGGCTTGGCCGGTGTTCAAATTATTTTTTTGCAGCTATCGTTAATAAAAACTGGTCAATAGCATCGTCTTTAAGCGCTTCGATGTACCTCAGATAAGGTTTTGCAAGTATTCGCCATTGGTGGCCTATCTTGATCGCCGGCAATTCGCCACATTCGCATAATCGTCTAATGGAACGTCGACTTAAATTAAGATCATCGGCAACAGTTGCAGCACTTAAATATGCCGGTTTATCATTTGTTTTTTGGGCAGTACCGACCTTTTGTTGCATATGCATCTCGCAATCGGAATATTTCAGCACTTAGGATTTGGGCAATTTCGCGCCGGCGTTTACCGACAAGTAGCGGCGGCAGCCGATCAACCAACATTTCAAGACCAGATGTAACAGACTCAACCCGAGTGGCCCATTCTGCCGCGATTTGTCTACGGCTTGCAAACTGTCCTTGCTTTATTTTTAGTTCAAACCGTTCCCTTTCGGCTTTGGCGGCCCAATAATGGATTTTGATGTCGGCCAAATTACCGGACTCGTTTTCGTAAAGCTCTGCGATATTTTCTTGCCACCACTTGAAGACTTCTACCAGGTTCCATTTACCGTGCGAAATCTTCGGGCACCCTCGTTTGTACCAGAGTGATAATGTGGCAGAGGTAATTTCAAAGAAGATGGCACAAGTTTTGGTACTAACGATTAATTCCATATATAAAATTCAAGCGAAAAAAAAGGTTTCTTTGTAGCCGTTTTCGGCGAGTCCCGGCCCCGTAAGTTGATATAAGCAGAGTAAGGAACCGCAATCTCTGTAAATGACTGTCAACCGTGGCTTTACACCGATTATGTTATTATTACGTTATATATCTGATCAGCGCGCCCCTCTGTCGCTCCATTTCTTTTCAACATTCCTGCGCCGGACTTCTTTCGCAAAATCCGTTGCGGCCCATTTTCGCGAATATTCGACCGATGATTAAAATGTCTTCTGTTTATTTACTATATTTCACGAATTTCGCTTATTATGTTTGCCCCAAAGATAGTTTAAAGGCTGACCCCCACC
>JAHEIW010000280.1 GCA_024639185.1 Deltaproteobacteria bacterium
GACCGATGACCCCTGCTTATTACTTACTTTAAAACCTACTTAATACCTACTTAGTCGGTAGAATTTGTGCATAAACAGCCACCCATTTGTGCATTATTTGGTAGTTTTTGTGCATCGTTACCGGTAGTTTTTGTGCATTGTAAAATATGACGATAAGAGCGCATTATTTTTTCATTGAGATAATCCCGTTTCAAAATATTATCGTCTTTTGACCGTAGAAAGACCTTCCAGCCATAATATTCGGCTGTCGGTTCGATTAAAATGTTGGATTCCAGATTTTCTAAAGCTGAATATACTGAGTTCCTATGTATCCCAGCATATTTTGCCAAGACGCCTATTTCGGCTTTACAAAAATCATATTCCCTGTTGGAGTATATTTCGTCCGCCGCATAATCGACATACTCTAATTCTGAATAAGCAAAAAAGTCAAAATAGCCGAAATAACGCATAACTGGATAGAGAGCCTTTGCTGATGGTCTTATTTCACTCCAGAAACCTGCTTCAAGAATGAATTTATAGAAACGAAATGCATTGCCCCTATTATTAACTGTTGGTAATTTAACCTTGAATTTCTTGGATCGCTTGCCACGTTTTGTTAAATAATAATCCCAGTCAAACCCGGGAAAGGCATCTAATCTGCTTATACCCTCACGGGCCACCTTGTCTGATACACCGGCTAAAATAGCTATTGTTCGTTCACCCGGATAAGCAATGCCCCTTTCGTTTGCATGGCAGGCTATAACAGGCCAAACAGCTTTCGATGATTTTGGCAAAAGCGCCCAGTTCTTATTTTCTATCAACTTCTTATTCCACCAAAAAAATTGCTTGTGATTACAACCTTCCTTGAATTGATACATTCTACCCCCAGGATTTTAATGGCCGGTGCTAAACCTGGTGCATATTCCGGAGGAAGCCGGCCACCCATTCCGATTGATTCCGGCCACCGATTCCGGGCGAAGTCGGCCACCGATTCCGGAGCATTCCGGCCACCCCTTATCATAAAATTTCGCAGCTGACAGCGGCGCTGGTTAAGATCTGATTGAACCGTTACAATGTGCCTCCAAATTCGAATACAGGAGGTACCTATGCCGGCGGAGAGATTAACCATGCGCAAAATTCGAGAAGTTTTCCGACTTAAATTTGACTGTGACATCAGTAATCGGCAAATCGCTAAAAGTTGCAACATTGCCCGAAGTACGGTTGGCGAGTATCTGTTCCGGTTCCAGCAGGCTGCCTTGAGCTGGCCCCTGGCACAAGAAATCGACGACAACCAACTCGAGCAGCTATTGTATCCCCAGCTGCCGGCTTTACCAGCCCATGAACGCCCCCTGCCTAATTGGTCCTATATTCACCAACAGTTGCGGCAAAAAAGTGTCACCCTCATGCTGCTGTGGCAGGAATACAAAGAGATACATCCCCAAGGCTATCAATACAGCCAGTTTTGTCATCGATACCGGCAGTGGGCCGTAAAGATCGATCCGGTCATGCGCCAGGAGCACCGTGCCGGCGAAAAATTGTTTGTGGATTATGCCGGGCAAACCGTACCGGTTTATGATCTTCACACAAACCAAATGCGCGAGGCGCAAATCTTTGTGGCAGTCCTTGGCGCCTCCAACTACACTTATGCGGAAGCCACCTGGACCCAATCACTGCCCGACTGGATTGGCTCCCACAGCCGGGCCTTTGCCTTCTACGGTGGCGTGCCCAAACTGGTGGTTCCCGACAATTTGAAAGCCGGGGTCAAAAAGCCCAGTTTTTATGAGCCGGATATCAATCCCACCTATCTGGATTTGGCCAATCATTACGGTACCGCGGTCATCCCCGCCCGGGTGCGCCGCCCCAAAGACAAAGCCAAAGTGGAAACCGGCGTTCAAATCGTGGAGCGCTGGATCTTGGCACGCCTGAGAAACCGTCAGTTCTTCAGCCTGCGGCAATTAAATCAAGCCATTGCCCAGTTGCTTGCAGACCTCAATAACAAGCCCTTCCAAAAGCTGCCCGGCAGCAGAACCTCCGCCTTTGAAAACTTGGATCGGCCAGCACTTAATCCGTTGCCTTCTCAACCCTACCAGTTTGCCGAATGGAAAAAAGCCACGGTCAATGTGGACTATCACATCGAAGTCCACCGTCATTATTACAGCCTGCCCCACACATTAATTAAAAAGAAAATCGATGTGCGCATCACCAACAACACCATCGAATGCTTTTACAAAAGCAAACGGGTGGCCAGTCACATCCGCAGTTACCATAAGGGACGTCACAGCACTGTCAAAGAGCATATGCCCAAATCCCATCAAAAGTGGGCCCAATGGACACCGAATCGCTTCATCCGCTGGGCAGGCAAAATCGGTCCACACACCCAAAGCCTGATTGAAAATGTCCTCAACTCCCGTGCTCATCCCCAGCAGGGCTTTAGAAGCTGTCTGGGGATCCTACGGCTGGCCAAAGGCTATGGCAATGATCGACTTGAGGCTGCTTGTCGCCGAGCTGTCGCCATTGGCGGCACCAGTTATCGCAGTGTCGAGTCGATCCTCAAACACAATCTGGATCAAAAACCGTTGCCGGATCAATCCACTGCCGATCAGCCCATCGAGCATATCAACATCCGTGGGGCTCGTTATTACCACTGAAAGGAGATTAACCAATGCTTGTTCATCCCATTATAGACAAATTACAATCTTTACGGTTCTTCGGAATGCGCACAGCCTTTGAAGAGCAAATGCAAACCGCGGATATCGATCAACTCAACTTCGAAGAACGCATCGGGCTTCTGGTCGACCGTGAAATGATCGAACGTGAAAACCGTCGCTTTAAAACCCGACTAAGAAAAGCCAAATTGCGACAACATGCCAGTGTGGAAGATGTCGACTTCCGGCATAAACGCGGTTTGGACAAATCCGTGTTCATGCAGCTGGCCGACTGTCAGTGGATCAAAGAAGCTTTAAACACTCTGATCATCGGCCCCACTGGGGTGGGCAAAACTTATCTGGCTTGTGCCCTCGCTCACAAAGCCTGTCAACAAGGACACTCGACACTTTACTTCCGGCTGCCCAGGCTGCTGCAGGAGTTGGGCATTGCAAAGGCGGACGGAAGATATGATAAAATTTTAAAAACACTTTCCAAAACCCGTCTGCTGATAGTTGACGACTGGGGGCTAAAACCGCTTGTCAAAGATCAAAGTCATGATCTGCTGGAAATCCTCGAAGATCGTCACGGCCTGCGCTCAACGCTTGTCACCAGCCAGCTGCCTGTTGAGCACTGGCATGAGATTATCGGCAATCCGACTTTGGCCGATGCCATCCTGGATCGGCTCATTCACAATGCATATCGAATCAATTTGAAAGGAGAATCTATGCGCAAAAAGAAAACCAATTTGACTCAAAACAAATAATCTGAGATTTATAAAAAAAACCAGCGTCGCTTCGCTCCGATACCCGGCCGCTTTGCTCCGGATTAGGTGGCCGACTTCAGCCGGAACAGGTGGCCGGAATCACCGGAATAGGCAGAGCTCGATGAAATGCCCGAAGATCTGAAATTAGCTATCAAAACGGTCAAATACGACAAGATCATCGATGGCTATGACGAGCATACAGGTGAACCGATTTGCAGACCCTATATCAAAGAG
>JAHEIW010000281.1 GCA_024639185.1 Deltaproteobacteria bacterium
ATGCTTTCAGTGGTCGACAATTTGGAGCTGGCCATCAATTCCGCTAAAGAAGAGAAAAAAACAGATAAAAAATTCATCGAGGGATTGAACCTCACCCGCAATGAAATGTTGCGGGTATTTGAAAAATTCCATGTCAAACCCATAAAAGCGCGAGGGAAAATTTTTGATCCCGCCTTTCACGAAGCGGTGATGCGGGAAGAAACCGATGATTATCCTGAAAACAGCGTTCTGAGTGAATTTCAAAAAGGGTACCTGATTCACGACAGGCTTTTAAGACCTGCCATGGTGGTGGTTGCCGTACCGAAAAGCAGTGAAGAATAAAAATTGAGCAGATAATTTTGCATCATAAATGGAAAAGCTTAGTAACACTAAGGAGGTAATTTAAAATGTCTAAGGTAATTGGAATTGATCTCGGCACCACAAACTCGTGTGTTGCAGTCATGGAAGGTGGAGATGCAAAAGTCATCACGAATCCGGAAGGCGGTCGGACAACGCCTTCGATCGTTGCCATTTCAGAGAGCGACGAACGCCTGGTGGGCCAGATTGCAAAACGGCAGGCAATCACAAATCCGGAAAACACGGTTTTCGGGGTCAAACGTCTGATTGGCCGCAAATTCGCGTCACCTGAAGTACAAAACGATGTTAAGATCCTGCCTTACAAGATCGAGCAAGCTTCCAACGGCGACATCCGCATCAACATCAAGGGCAAACAATACAGTCCGGCGGAAGTCTCCTCTTTCGTTTTGGCAGACATTAAACATACGGCCGAGGAGTACCTGGGAGAAAAAGTGACCGACGCGGTCATCACGGTACCGGCATATTTTGACGATAGCCAGCGCCAGGCAACCAAAGATGCGGGTAAAATAGCGGGACTGAATGTGTTGAGAATTATCAATGAGCCTACCGCGGCATCGCTGGCCTATGGGTTGGATAAGAAGGGTGAGGAAAAGATCGCCGTATTTGATCTGGGCGGCGGCACATTTGATATTTCAATCCTTGAAATCGGAGAAGGGGTTTTTGAAGTAAAAGCCACAAACGGTGATACCCATTTAGGCGGCGAAGATTTCGATTTGCGGTTGATTGATTATCTGGCCGATGAGTTTAAAAAGGATCAGGGAATCGATCTTCGCAGCGATAAAATGGCTCTGCAGCGATTGAAAGAAGCCGCTGAAAAGGCAAAAATGGAATTGTCCACCTCGATGGAGACGGATGTGAATCTGCCCTTTATCACCGCTGATGCCAGCGGTCCCAAACATTTAAACCTCAAACTCACCCGTGCCAAACTGGAAGCGTTGGTCGGCGATTTGCTGGATAAATTGGAAAAGCCCTGTCGAACGGCCATTAAGGATTCCGGCCTATCCGCCGGTGAAATTAACGAGGTCATCCTGGTCGGCGGCATGACCCGCATGCCGGCTGTTCAGGAGCGCGTGAAGAAAATTTTTGAAAAAGACCCGCACAAGGGCGTTAATCCCGATGAAGTGGTTGCACTCGGTGCTGCCATCCAGGGAGGCGTGTTAAAAGGTGATGTCAAAGATGTTCTGCTGCTGGATGTAACACCGCTTTCGCTGGGAATTGAAACCCTCGGCGGCGTGCTGACCCGTCTGATTGAAAAGAATACCACCATTCCGACTAAAAAAAGCCAGATATTCTCAACGGCAGCCGACAGTCAGCCGGCGGTCTCGATTCACGTTTTGCAGGGTGAACGTGAAATGGCGGCCAATAACAAAACACTGGGTCGCTTCGAGCTGGTCGGCATACCGCCGGCTCCCAGAGGCATCCCCCAGATCGAGGTCACCTTTGACATTGATGCCAACGGTATCGTCAATGTCTCAGCCAAAGACCAAGCTACCGGCAAGGAGCAATCCATCCAGATAACAGCATCCTCGGGTCTGTCGCAGGAAGAGATCGACAAGCTGGTTAAAGATGCCGAGATGCATGCTGAAGACGATAAGAGTAAAAGAGAATTGGTTGAAGCGCGCAACTCGGCCGACGCATTGATTTATGCCACTGAAAAATCCATTTCCGAATTGGGTGACAAAGTTGACAGTGAAACCAAAACCAATGTTGAAGCATCCATCACAGAGCTGCGACAGGCTATGGAGGGTGAGGATACCGCTGAAATTAAAAGAGTCAGTGACGAGCTCACCAAGGCTTCACATAAACTGGCTGAGGCCATGTATCAACAGGCATCACAAAACGAACAACAGGCCGGCGCCGAAGCTGGCGATCAGGCGGCCGGTGACGCCGGCACCGCGGATGAAGACGTGGTTGACGCTGATTTTGAAGAGGTCAAAGACGAAGACAAAAAGTAAGCCCATTTCTTCTGGTATTCAAAAACCCGCGGAAGCGATTTTCCGCGGGTTTTTTTGTGGCGATGATAATGTTCAGGACCAGGAGAAGATTATATAGGTTGGGGAATGATCATGAATGGGACGTTGCATGATTCATCAGCGACTATACCGTACAAACTCAAAATCCAAAGATGAGTAATTACGAAAATATCATTGTAATGCGGCCACTTTTCCACCAACAGATGCCCTGGCCGATACCGGCGAATATACGTCAAAAAAAATCCTGGATATCATTTAGGTCGACATCGCTGAGGCTGCGGCAGCCCCGGACAGATTATCCTGATTGCCATTTTTCAGTGTTTACAAGTCCAATAAAATTCGTATTATACAAATAGTCATTTGAGCTTTTAGCTGTCTGGAACACAATTTAAATGAGGAGGGATGACATGGAAGTGACAAAAGTTCTTTGGCCGACGGATTTTTCGAGCAGCTCAGAAAAGGCATTACCCTATGTGACTTCATTAACCCAAAAATATCAGGCCGAAATCCACGTCTTGTATGTGATTGAGGATATTGCCCACCATGATGGCTGGTATGGTGATTTTGAGCAATCCCATGTAAAAAAATTAATGGATTATGCTGAAAAATCAGGCACTAAAAGGCTGGAGCAGGTTTGTGAAAAGTATCTGGACGGCTGTCCGCTGTACATTAAGCATATCGCCATCGGCGATCCGGCCCAGGAAATCTTGAAATTGATCGATAAGGAAAAAGTCGATATGGTGGTGATGGCCAGTCATGGGGCAAAAGGCGATTATCGATTCGGCAGCGTGACGGAAAAAGTCGTCAAAAACTCACCGGTCCCGGTGACCACTATTCCCATCGAACCGTAATCTGGTTTCAAAGGTTCAGAGGTTACATAGCAACTGAAAAAAATATATTTCAAAAACCTTTTATCTGCAATCTAACCCCTGAACCATTGAACGCAGAACCCTGAACCCAACCTCCGGAGCTACCCTCCGGAGGTTTGTGGAAAAGCCGTGTTGGAATACAGATATTCGGCTTTCTCCTTGTGCTTCGACTCCTCATTGGCCATTTTAAGCAGCATTTCGCGGAGCTCACCCTCGGCATGCAAGTTGGCCATTTCGGTATAAAATTGATGGGATCTGGCTTCACGATGGGAAGCCACCAGATAGACATCCTCAGGCTTGGAATCTGCACTCATCTCCGGTTCCTCAAGGTATTCGGCAATTTTATAGTCAACGACATCACTCATCCGCAGACCTTTATCGCCAAAGTGCCCATCGCGATAACTCACCAAAAAGGCCTTGTG
>JAHEIW010000282.1 GCA_024639185.1 Deltaproteobacteria bacterium
GCCGTCTGGCCGTCAGTTCGCGCAACTTTTCGCGCTCACGGGCAACAGACTTTTCCGACACAAACACATTGAGGTATCGCTTCTTCCAGTTCTTATACAAACTGCGGTCGAAACGAAATGTAAACCCCAGAAAGTCAAGGCTTTGCCCTACTTCTCTCAGGTTCACCACTTGGGTCTTTTCACGATTGATCTCCAGGCCCATCCAGGTTTCCAGCTTGGCCTCAATCCAGTCGCTGAGCCGGCTGCTCTGATGCTGCGCCAGAACCACAAAATCATCGGCGTATCGCACCAGTCGGGCACTCGCCCAGTTTGCCGGCCCATCCGGTTGATGGAACACCTTATCAAACCAGTGCAGGTAAAGGTTAGCCAGCAACGGCGAAATCACGCCGCCTTGAGGACAGCCCTTGCGCGGATAGATCTTTCTTCCTTGCCGGGTCTTACCCCGTTTGCTACCACCTTTGCCTTTATCTCCCGGCGGCTCCACCACCGGAGCCTTCAGCCACATCCGAATCAGTCTCAACACCGATCGATCCGAAATTCGCATCTGAAGACAGGCCATCAACTTGTCCTGGGGAATCGAATCAAAGTACCCTTTCAAATCGGCATCATATACCTCCATCAAACCCTGTCTCAGGGCCTCCCCAATACGCTCAAGCGCCTGATGCGCGGAGCGTTGCGGACGAAAACCATAAGAACAATCCTCAAAGTCCGCCTCAAATATCGGCTCCAGGATCAGAACCGCGGCCATTTGAACCACTCGGTCGCGCACCGTCGGAATACCCAGCGGACGCATCTTACCGTTGGCCTTGGGAATGTAAACCCTTCGCACGGCCTGGGGACGATACCTCTTGGTGCGCAACGACTTATGGATCTCATCCACAAACATCTCCACTCCGCCCTTGCTTGCTTCGATATCCTTAATGGATATCTTGTCCACTCCGGCAGAGCCTTTGTTCGCACGCACCAGTTTCCATGCCGTCAACAGCACATCTTGCCGATATATCCGATCATACAACGCGTAAAATCGAAACTTCGGCTCCTGCTTGGCCTTTTGGCCCAGTTTCTGTCTCAGTTCAGAGAGTTTCGCAGGCAGCCTTACCCCCTGGCCCAATCGCCACGTGGGACTTACAACCGCCAGCTCTACCGTAGTGGAACCTCTGTTCAAGCGGATCTCCTTTCGTATCGACAAAAACGTGTTTCCGGTCAGGCCCCTTGGCTCCACAGGCATTACCCTGCTTCCCAGCTACTATGGGCCTGTCCGACTCCCGACCAGGGCCGCCAGAAGGTTATGTTTTTCCCTATGACGTTGTGGCTGGGACCACTCCCTGTCGGGCCTCCCAGGTTCCTCAGTCAATCTGTCAGCACGCGCCATCCCCTCTCACCCCGGAAAGCCCGGCAGCTGCACACGCCCGTTGCTTCACTGCCGACACTGGGCTTCACCTATCCTGGACGGATGGCCACTTTCGAAAAGTTTAACGAGGCCGAAGTGGGTTCGCTTGCGCTACGGCTCGCGCTTTCGCCTCTCAAGGCTTCGCCAGATCGGGTTACCCCGTCCCACGCTCGATCGGCTACTTGTCAAACGGGCAATTTACAAGGTGAACTCCTTTCAGTTCACAAGATTGACCAGGCTTGGCCTGGCGCACCAGGATTAACAGGATTTAAAAGATTTTTATCTTTCTCATTTCCCAGATGGAAATGAGAAAACTCTATCCGCCTAACGGCGGAGCTTAACAAATTTATCCTTAAAAGAATAGTTAGCGCAATTTTAACTCAACTAGTTTTACAACTCCTAATAGCCTATAATTTAACTTTTCGCCGCAGGCGATTGGGTTTTACCGGTCTCTTCCGGAGAGCGGTAAAAAGAATATCATGTAAATCCTGTATAAATTTTTTTGTTAGTAGGCTCATTTAGGGTAGGACTGTCTGCTTATTGCAGGTGGGCACAAAGAACTGCAATGAGGAATTAAGGGAGATTCCCACCTAACGCGGAAACCTCCCTCATTATGGACTTAGCAATGCAGGTTTGACGGTTGTCAGCTATATCCGGGCTTCCAGATCTGCAGCCTGCCGGCCGGCATCCGATACGCGCTTGGCAGCCTTGCGGCTTTTTCGAATGGCCACTTCACCCGCTTCAATAAATTCGACGGCCTTGACATCACAGAACCTGACACATTGGGGATCGCCGTCACAGACATCGCACTTGAGGACCCGCCGATCGGTGGCATTAAAATTCATGGCCCCAAAGGGACAGACACTGACGCATGAACGGCAGCCGATGCAGGTATTATAGTCAACGCTAACGCGGCCCAGTTCCTCATCCTGTGAAATGGCTTTGACCGGGCAGACATTCAGACAGGGCGCATCCTGACACTGCTGGCAGGTCATGGGAATATAAATGCCCTCGGCCTCCCATTTCAGCACCCGGATCCGGCTTCGAGCCGGATTGGATATCCCATCATGCGATACAGCGCACACAAGCTCACACAGCCTGCAGCCTGTGCACTTCTCGTGATTTACATATAATATCTTAGACATTTATTTTCTCCTATCAGATAGAATTATACCAAATGGGATGGCTCATTTTCCAGGCCGAGACTTTCCAGCGTCTCCGGTTTTGGAACACCGTTTTTATCCAGACCCTGATGTCCATATAATTCATCTACCATCTTGATAAATTTTTTCTTATCTATCATGGTACCGATGACATCCACGGCGCCCCTTCTGCAGGGCTCATCGAAATAGCGGTGGTTCAGCATGTCGCCTTTCTCCAGGTCGTTTCTTTTCAACCCTTCCCTTAAGTTGAACAGCCTTTCGACCATGTTGCCGCGGCGGGCGACTTCCCAGATCTCCTCGGGACTCATTTCGATACCGGTGTTATAATACAGAACTTTGGACCACTCTTCGAAAGTCGGCAGGGTGACACCCAGAAAAACGGTATGATATTTACAGATGCCCAGGCAATCGACTCCCATATATAAGTTTTCCTGCCAGAAGACCTGCCACGGTTTACCGATGTATTCCGTATGCTCGGAGCTCAACGGCCCGTCATAGGCAACCGGGTTGCTGTAAATCTTTCTTAAAACCTCTTCGGGCAAATGGTAGAGATCAATGGCCGGCCGGCTCCTCAAATGATCCGAACCCCTGGAGGCCGTGGCGACATTGAGTGCCAGCGCCGGTGTGGCCCTTTCATCCGAATGCAGATTACTCATCCCCTTGACCTGAACGAGATAATCAAAGGATTTTTTACCAATCTTCTTTGAGGCGGGAATTCCGCCATCGGCCAGGGCATCTCCAAGAAAACCTTTGCGGTAGGCGATCCGTTCGACCATCTCGAGGACCGCATCGTCATTGCCCCAGCTTAAATCCAGCCCATCGGTCTGCTTGTCGGTGATAATGCCCAGCTCGTAAAGCTCCATGGCCCAGGAAATCAGGCTGCCGGTTTCAAGATTGTCCATCCCGAACTGATCGACCAGGTGATTGCCGGTGAGAACCGTGACCGCCCGGGGCGTATCGGTCTCCGCGCCAAATGCACCCAGTGAAGTGTATTCCGGTCCCTCGTCATATCTTCCCGCCAGGGGGCCTTCGGGAATTTTGTACTGGGCCCGGCAATGCAC
>JAHEIW010000100.1 GCA_024639185.1 Deltaproteobacteria bacterium
TTCACTTTCCCGCTGCGAATACATTTTGTTTTCTTCATATGTGAAAAAAGCAGCATTTTGATTGTCTTTGAGGGCCGATAAAAGATCCTGCTTCAAATTTGCCGTGCCGTTGATGCTCAGCACATGGTGATCTGCATCTAACAACTGAAAAACGCCTTCGGTTTCCGGTGCGGCATTGACATGCTCCGCATCAAAGGGCAACCACGGCTCTGGCGGAGAGGGGTTACAGCCCTGATGCAACCGCAGGTCGCATTGCAGGCAACGCCGGGCCTCACGGATCGCCTGTTGATCACTGTTGCATTTGGCGATCTCCTCAAATCCCTGAACGCGGCCGGCGGGATCCAGCTGCAGCACCTTTTCCCGGGCCCAGGCGGCAAACCCGTCATCCCGTCCCAGAACGGGATCGGGGTTGCCGCGGGCAAACAATACTTCATCAATAGCACCCGTTCCGCACAGGGTCCGATCAATCGCTGATGCCGCCTGTCGACCGGCGGCAACGGCGTCAATGATGGCGCCCGGCCCGGTGGTGACATCGCCGCCGGCATAGATGCCTCTGGCATCGGTTTCCAGGGAGTCCGGGTTAACTGCAATCAGGCCATGATCGACTTTGATGGTGCTGCTGTCTTTTAGAAACGAAAGGTCAGTGGCCTGGCCGACGGCTATGATCACCTGGTCCATTGGAATACATTCTCTGGTTTCGCTGAATTGCGGACAAAATTGACCATGCTCGTCAAATACGCAGGTGCATTCAACCAGATCCAGTGCGGTGACTTTGCCATCTTCGCTGATCACACGAGCCGGGCCCCGCGATGGCAGGATCTCAATGCCTTCGGCTTTGGCTTTTTCAAGTTGATTGGGGCTGGCAGGCATCTCATCCAGAGCCTCCAGGCAGACCATTTTGACATCGACCGCACCACAGCGCCGGGCGGTCATGGCCGCATCCACAGCCACATTACCGCCGCCGATGACCACCACCCTGTCTCCGAGCTTAACGTGCTCGCCCCGGGCTACCCGGTGCAAAAAATCCATCCCCCGGATCACATCCGCACGATCACATCCATCCAGCTCGATGCGTTGGCTGTCAGCGGCACCGAGGCCCAAAAAAACAGCATCATAGCCATCGGCCTTCAGCTGATCGAGGGTAATATCGTTGCCCAGTTTCCGGCCGGTTTTTAGTTCAATCCCCAGGGCCAGGATTTCGGCTATTTCCGTATCCACAATATCAGCCGGCAGGCGATACTTTGGGATCCCGTAGCGCAGCATACCTCCGGCAGCCGGGTTGGCATCGAAAACCGTGACGGCATGCCCTTTTTTGCGCAGATAAAAAGCCGCTGTGAGCCCAGCCGGCCCGGCACCTACGACAGCCACTTTCCTGCCGCTGTTGGCCTCAATCCGGTTTGTCTTCTTCCATAGGCCCTTTTCACCGTCGGCCGCATAGCGTTTGAGCGCGCATATGGCAATGGCCTCGTTGACCTCACCCCGGCGGCAGACATCTTCGCAAGGGTGCGGGCATACCCGGCCCAGCACACCCGGAAACGGCACCTTTTCCCGGATGATGGCATTGGCCTCGTCCCGTTTACCCAGAGCGCACATTCTCAGATAGCCGGGAACATCGATATGGGCCGGACAGGCGGATGTGCACGCCACCAAATCGGCCTCCCGGGTGGCTGGCTCAACACATTTATCCACCAAAGCCCCGGTGGGACAAACCGCCACACAGGCCGTGCAGAATTTACAGCCGGAATTTTCAAGGGTTTCTTCGACTGTTCCAACCTGAACCTGACCGTTTTGATCATAAACAAAGCCCAACGCCTCGATGCCTCGCAGATCGCAGCAGGCCCGCACACAACGGGTGCAGCCAATACAGAGGTTATAATTTCTTTCAAACAATGGATCATCTGTTATTATGGGAAAATCGGTGGGGGCCCAGCGGGGTGTTGAATCGGGGATACCGACAAAGTTGACCACATTTTGCAGCTCACAATGCCCGAACTGATCACAGCAGCGCTCCTCTTCCGGTACATTGAGTGAACACGCGCTGCGGGAGCATCCGTCCTGCTGAGCACAGGTCAGGCAAGCGTGGCGATGCCGGGTCATGATCGGCAGCAGGTTATCGCGGCGTTTGGCCTTGATACGCTCATTCAGGGTGGTCACCACCATACCAGCAGCCACTTGTGTTGCACAGGATCCTACCAGGTCACTGTTGCCCCTGATTTCAACGACGCAGATACCACAGCCTTTAGCGGGTTGCTCGAGCCGGGCATTTTGGACTTTGCGTTCACCATGAAATACGGCTTGAACAGTGGGTCGATCCTTAGCGGGCGGCAAATCCGGATGGGCGCACAAACTGGGGATATAAATATCGGCTGTGCGGGCAGCCTCCAGAATGGTCGTGCCGGCAGGCACCTCAATCGGCTGCCCATCAATGGTCAACTTGACTGTGCTCATTTAAAATATCTCTTGAAATTTCATTTGAAAAAAAAAATTTGCAATTTCAGATTCACATTTTAAAAGTTCCCTAAAATTAATTTTATGCAGGTTGGTATTAAGTACAATGATTTATAACTTAAAGAATTGCTAAATAAGAGATTTTTTTGATGAGCAAGGCCGCACAAGGGTTTTAGGCCGATGGCGTACTTATTGTACGTCGAGGTCTGAAACCCGCGGAGAACGCAGCTCATCGGAAAAAGATCCATTTAGCCTTTATGCCTTCCTTTGCCTTTTTGACAAATCTTGAGCCCAAACAGCGCAGCGCCGACAGCGCCGGCAATCTGCGTGTCCCAGCGCGTCTGCAGTCGCTCAACTCCGACCATGGGCATCAAGCGATCCATCACACCACGATTTTTGGCCATTCCGCCGGTAACCGCAAATTCGGTTTTGACGCCCAGACGTTCGATCAACTCGTAAATCCGTTCGGCCATCGCTTTGCAGTAGGCGGCCAGAACCTCTTCCAGACTCCAGCCTTTGCGCAACAGGGCGGTGGCCTCTGATTTGGCATAAACAACACAGCTATTGGTGACCGCTGCCGGTTCGACCCCCTCAAATGCAAACGATCGCTCACCGACTTCCACAATCGGCACGCCCAGCAAATCTGAAAACACCTCCATGCCGCGCCCGGTTCCGGCCGCGCATTTATCATTCATCAAAAAATTAACGACCTTGCCCTTTTCATCGCACTGGATGGCTTTAATATCCTGTCCGCCGACATCCAGAACCGTTCGAACGCCAGGACCGTAGAGAAAATTGGCACCGCGCGCATGACAGGCAATTTCGGTAACCGTGCGATCTGCAAACGGCACATTGACCCGTCCGTATCCGGTGCCCACACAGTAATCTATACGGGCTTCGGGCATATCGCTACCCGCCAGTGCATAGGCGATGACTTTGCGGGCACTGTCGGGGCTGTTGGAGCCGGTGCGCATATTGCCGTACGCAAAAATTTGCCCATCGGCCATGATAACAGCCTGGGAGCTGACGGAGCCCACATCAATGCCCACGGTCATAAATTGGGCCTCTTTCCAATCAATGTCCGGGCTCTTCCAATTGGACTCGGGCCAATGACAGTGTTCCTTTATTTGAGCTTCTGTCATGCCGGTATTTCTCGATGATAAAAGTTATTCGTTAATTGTTATTCGTTATTGGATCGCACAAGGTTGACACTTTTTTCAGATTTTCAGCGGTCTTTCCATTTCTCATTCATTTTCATGCAAGATTCAGGTAATAACCAATAACCGATAACATATAACTTTTTTAGGCGGTTTCCGCTGCCAAAATGGCGGCCCCGACGGCCGCACCATATTCAGGACATTCCGGGATAAAGATATTTTCAACTTTCAATTCCCTTTGGAGTGCGGCAATAAATCCCGGGTTGTAACCCACGCCACCAAGCAAGACAATATCCTCATTGACCCCGATACGGCGAATGATGGATGCAATCCGGCTGGCGATGGCATCATGGATGGCTTTGCTGATCTCCGGTTTTTCCGTATTGGCGTGAATCAGGTTGACGACATCGGATTCGGCAAAGATAACGCACTGGGCATTCAGCGGGATTTCTTTGTCTGATTGCAGACACAGCGGTCCCATTTCTTCAACGGTCACGTCAAGCGCCCGCGCCATGCCCTCAATAAAAGCGCCGGCGCCGGCAGCACATTTTTCATTAATCGCAAAATCCACAACATTGCCCAGTTTATCGATTTTAGCCGCCCTTCCCTCTTCCGCACCAATATCGATCACGGTGCGGGCATTGGGAAAGAAAAAATGGGCGCCTTTGGCCATGGCTTTAATTTCACTGACCGTATCATCAGCGGCTTTTAACGACTTGCGACCGGATCCGGTGGCAAAAATTTTCTGGACGTCATCTTTTGAGATGCCGGCATCTTTGGCGGCCTGAGCCAGGGTATCTTGAAAGGCGTTTTCCTGTTCGTAACCGGTTGCCAGCATGGCTTTGCCGATAATCTGACCCTTTTGCATGATAATAACCTGGGTGTTTTTGGCGCCACAGTCGATTCCCGCTGTTATCATTTTTTCAACCCCGCAGATAAACATTTTGAAAGGCAAGCCTGAACTTGGCGTGTTTTATAATTTAAAAGAATGACATAATATTATATATTATTCTTCATTTTTCAATTCATAGCGCAATTGACCGTTCAATCTGCTGAAATGAGGCAAACGCCTATAATAGCTACAATATAGCTACTTTGGGAATGGGATGGTGTCAAGGAAAGAAAATAAACCCTGCAATGCAAAAGGAAATACGCATGCTGCTTACAGGATTCTGAGCAGCCGCCGTTGAGTTATCATCCGTTGGAGATCCACAGACGGGCCAAGGCAGGCAGCCAGGGGAAACGACCGTGTCGCTGTGGTGAAATCAGCGCGCGCTGTCAGGTACCCACTGATTTGTGATATAATACCTTGTAAAGCCTGAGATTATGTGCTACAAAACGCGTGTTCCGTCTTAGGAATTCAATTTAAGAAGGGAAAGATCGTTTATGTCCGAGAAGCACCCTGAATGTCCGCTGTATAATCCTCTCAACTGTAAAGAATATTATAATCCGAAATTGTGCGCTTTTGTAAGAAAAGACAAAGATTGCTTGAAGAAAAAAAAAACCAAGGCTAAAGCCAAATCCAGTCAAGCCCGTCGTTAGAACCCAACGCTCTGATTAAGCGTGACCCGCCCTATCGGAAAGCAACCTCGGATCGATTCCCATCTTTTTGACGGCCTCCTCCCAGCGATCTTCAACCGGCATTTTAAAAATATTTTCTGCAAATACCGGATAGGTTAACCAGGCGTTTTGTTTAATTTCAGTCTCCAGTTGATCTGGTCCCCAACCAGCGCAACCCAGCGAGATGACAAACGATTCCGGCCCCTTTTCCAGCGCAATCGATTCAATTATATCCTTTGTGTTGCTCAGGGCCACATCAGGGGTGATCATCAAGGAGGCCTCCCAATCAAACGGAGGCCCGTGGAGGACAAAAATTTCCGCAATGTGGACCGGTCCGCCGAGATGAATCGGAATGTGTTCCATCCGCGGCGTACAATCGATATTGAGCTCTTCAAAAATATCTTTGGCCGTCAACGCATGATGAACCCGATTGATAACCACCCCCATGGCGCCCTCGACGTTGTGCTCGCACATGCAGGTTACCGTCTGGTGAAAATTGGGATCAATAAGACCGGGCATGGCCATCAGGAATTGACCTTTTAAAAACCCCTGATTTTCTATATCTTCCATGTTCTTCTCTGTCATCACCCTGTTTTGAGTCGGTTGCACCGCACCAGGTCAGCCTGAATTGCAGCTGGATGGCTTTAAAATTAAAGGATGCGTCTGCCGACAAACGGCGCTGGCGGTTATCGATTTGCGCTCAAGAAAGTATCCTAAAGAGCGAAAGCGTGTTAGCGGGCGGCAACTACATAGGGTTTATCCGTTTTCTCACCGATCAACTCATACACTTTCATGTCGCCGAGGTCTTCGGCCAGATCGGGAGAGGTCTTTATCTGACCGACGTGTGGGCGTGTTCTCGCAGCCCGCAAAGTGTTTTCACTGATTAAAATGCCGTTTGGAAATGATTTCGTCAGGTTCTGCAATCTGAAAACCGTATTCACCGGATCGCCGATGACCGTATAATCCATTTTTTGCTCAAAGCCGATATTGCCGACCACCACCTCTCCGGTATGGATACTGATTCCCATTTTAACGGTGGCATCGAATTTACGATCCAAATAACGATTGACCGCATCGAGTGATTTCTTCATTTCAAAGCCGGCTGAAATGGCATTATCTGCGTCCTTGGTGCTGGAAACCGGTGCACCAAACAGGGCTAAAAACCCATCGCCTAAATATTTATCCACAATGCCTGAGTGTTTAAAGACAGCACCGCCCATAACCGAGAAAAAGCTATTCAACAGTGCCACCGTTTTTTGCGAGCCGATCTTGCGGGAAAGCTCTGAAAAACCGCGGATATCAATATTGAGCAAGGTCACCGTTTTTAATTCTTCGACGACCGGCTTGCCGTTTTCAGAATCGTAAATGATTTTATCCAGAACCTCCTTGGGGACAAACTTCTGAAACATATGCCGGATGTCGCGTTCTTGCTCTGCCATGCTGACGGTTTCTTTGTAAAGACGGGCGTTTTCCAGAGCAATACAAACCGACGTAGCAATGGATTGCAAAAGATCCTTGTCGTCGGTATCAAATTCACCGTTTATCTTATTGAGTACCTCGATCACCCCGATAACCTTCCCCTGAGATACCATCGGTACGCACAGTGCGGATTGGGTTTTAAACCCGGTGGACTCATCGACCATCGGGAAAAAATGAGGTGATTTTTCAATATCATTGACCAGAATTGATTTGCCCCTGGCGGCCACGTACCCGGCTATCCCCTGACCGATTTTCAGGCGAAACTTCTTCATGGATTTAATCTTAATGTTAAAAGCAACCGCAATCTCGAGTTCGTCTCCTTCCAAAAAAAGCAAAGAACCGGCTTCCACATTCATGACCTCGCGGATCATATCCATCGTATATTTTAGCACCTTACTGATGTCAAATGTGGACGATGCCAGAGCGCTGCCGACCTGGCGTATGGTATCCAGCTCCTGGTTTCTTTTGACGACTGCCGCAGACAGCCGATTTCGCTCGATAGCCAGTGAGAACCCATTGGCAATCCAGGTAACGAGCTTGTGAGAGTTGTAAAATAAAGCTGCGTCATGAGCGGCCAAAGCTAAAATCCCGGTCACGTTACCGTCGCTTTTTAGCGGGGCCAACAGACAGGCGGTGCAACCCTGATCGGCAAAAAGCTCCCGATCCAGCTGATTGGCCATCGAACAGGTATTGTCTACCAGAAGGCTGCTTTCCTGCTTGAATACTTTTTCAAGAATAGAATCCCGGATAGGATAACTGGTGCCGCGCACAAGGTTCGAGGGACCACTGATAAGCAAATCGAAAATCTTCAGCTGACCGGGCTTGGCGTCATCCAGGGTCATCACAAAGGCGATATCAAAAGGAACAACGCTTTGGAGCTCATTGAGGACGGCATGCAGCAGCTCGGTGTCTCTGAAGCTGGAAACCAGTACTTTAAAAATTTTTTCAATTGATCTCAAATGCTGCGTGTTGCGCTCGTTTTCTCTGAGCAGACGCAAATTTTCATAGGTAAAGGCCGCATTGCTTAAAAGCGGCGTCAGGACTTCAACATCTTCCTGAGTGTACGTTCGATCCTGGCGTGACGAAATCGTCAGAACGCCAAAAATATCCTTGCTGGTTTTAATCGGCATGCAGACAAAGGATTTGGTGCCGTAATGCGCCAGGCTGGCTCTGCCGAATCGATTGTCCTGCTCGATATCTTCCACCACCAAAGGAGATTTGTTGATGACCGCATACTTGGCGATACTGGTTTCAAAATCAATACGATCGCCAGCCTTGACAAATTTCCCGAGACCCACCGTCGCTTTTACCAGAAATGTCTTGGGTTCATTTTTATTAAGCGTCAGAATCGATCCCAGGTCCGAATTGGTTAACATCAACGCCCGCTCAAGCGTTATGTGTAGAATCTCCTCCGGATCATAGGTGACGAAGCATAACTCGGAAACCTCTTTTAAAATGGCGATCTCAGAAGCCTTTTTTTCAAGCGCGTGAAACGTGTTACTGAAACGCTGCTCAATGGCGCCAAACGATTGAATGATGTTTTGCAGTTCGTCGGTGCCTGGTGCAAGTTGATCATCTGGAAAATCCCCAAGATAATTGGACGACATTTGCACGGATATATTGGAGATTTTGTCAAATAATTTTTTGAGAATGGTAAAACCCGTAAATGCAAACACCAGGATGCCCAGAAAAAATAGCGGCACCCATGTGTCCGAGAGCATGTCATATTTAATGAAAAAAAAGAGGAACCCCAGAACCGGAAAGAAAAAAAACAGTCCGAAAACGAGGTTTAATTTCGTATATAAGTTATTTTTCTTCAACGAAGGTTCTCCCGGCCAATCGCCAGCGCAGGTTTTTATACGTTTCGCAATTTGACCCGATTTTTAAGACAGATTAAGTTTAAGACCTGTAGCGCCGATTGGCTAATATTTTGTCTCAGAAAACAAGAAAACTTAATTAAATATATAGTTTAGTTATAACTTAAAAGCAAATATTGTTCAACCAATAAGAATTGAGCTGCCCACCAGCCGACTAAAGATAGAAACTCGATCAGATGATTTTGGCATTAAAACAGGTGTATCTTGACATACCGGCTGGCCTGCCGTAAAGGGTAAATTTATTTTTATCTGTTGGCCGAATGAATGAAGCGTGCGATAATAGCTTAATCGGTCAATAAAATCGACAATATTATTTTTTATATATTTTCAACAAGTTAAACCATAGACAGACATGGTGCCATATGCGTGCGGTGGTTCAAAGAGTTCGACAAAGCACGGTAGAAGTCGACGATCAGGTTGTGGGGCAAATCGGAAGCGGTTTATTAGTATTGCTGGCGGTCGCCAGAGATGACAGGGCTAAAGATGCTGATTATCTGGTTAACAAAATCATCAATCTCAGAATCTTTGAGGACACCGATGGCAAAATGAATCGTTCATTGCTTGAAACAGGCGGTGAACTGCTGGCGGTATCTCAATTTACGCTGCTGGCCGATTGCCGTAAAGGCCGCCGACCCTCCTTTATCGATGCAGCCGAGCCCGAGAAAGCCACCCAACTGTTTGATGCCTTTGTTTATGGCGTGCGAAACCATGGGATCCGGGTCCAGACCGGCCGCTTTGGGGCCATGATGGCTGTCAGTCTGGTCAATGATGGTCCGGTGACCCTTATCATCGAAAGTCCGCAAAAGGCTCAGGCACATGATTGATCTCCCCGCCCGTCAGATGAAGGCTGCCATCGGCCTGTTCATAATCTTCGGCCTGCTCTTGATGCCAGCCGGGCTGGTCGCCCTGGATTTTTCTGAACTGGAGGCCTTGATCGGCCAAAACGATTCCATCCTGATCACCGATGCCCGGGAACAAATTTTATTTTCCAAAAATGCCGACCAAAAGCGCATACCGGCTTCGATCCTGAAAATATACACTTCCCTGGTGGCCCTGCACTATCTGGGCGACGATTACCGTTTTCCGACAGAGTTCTATCTGGATCGGCAGATGAATCTGAAAATCAAGGGATATGGCGATCCGTTGCTGATTTCCGAGGTCATCGTAAAAATCTCCCAGGTCCTGGCGGTGCTTCTCAAAAAATCAAATCCCTTGAATGATCTCATCCTGGATGATGCCTACTTCCGGCAACCGTTGACCATCCCGGGCATCACCTCGTCCGTCCAGCCTTATGACGCCCCCAACGGAGCGCTGTGTGTCAACTTCAACACAGTCGCCTTTAAACGCACCGCACAGGGATATGTCAGTGCCGAACGCCAAACACCATTGTTACCCTTCGTGACCAAAAAGATAAAGGCCTCAAAACTAAAAGCAGGTCGTATTGTCTTTTCGCACCACAAAGACGAAATATCGATTTATGCCGGCCTGCTTTTTCAGTATTTCCTGAAAAAGGATAGGATTCGCTTCAACGGCAAGGTCCGGCTGGGACGGGTCAACGCTGACGCTGACCGCTTGATATATCGATACGATTCCTTAACGACCCTCAATCAGAATGTTGTCAGGCTTCTGGAGCATTCCAACAATTTCATAACCAACCAGCTGTTAATTGCAACCGGCGCAAAAATCATCGGTTCTCCGGGCACGCTTGACAAGGGGGTCACGATCGCAACCGATTATGCCAAAGAGGTATTGGGCATTACGGATATGACCCTTGTCGAAGGCTCCGGTATATCCCGCGACAATAGCGTGTCGGCCGCTCAAATGGATCGCGTCCTGCAGGAATTTTTACCCTACCATTATTATATGCGGCGGGCGGGAAGAGAGTATTACAAAACCGGCACGCTTTATGGTATCAGCACGCGTGCCGGTTATATTCGAAGGTCCAACGGACAACTGTGCCGCTATGTCATCATGCTTAACACCCCGGGTAAATCCGCCGAGCCTCTGGCATTAAGACTACTGCGCATCCTGGATTAATCTATATTTGTCAGATCGTACTTCGATTATCATTGTGCGCTTACTTCTGATTTGCTTGCAATTATTCGAGTAACGCAGGTTTTTGATTCAGGTTAAATTTATAGTTGCTAAAAGTCCGAGTTTTTGGGTTTGACATTATTAATAATTCTGGGGATATGGGTAACAATTGGAAATTGTCCATCAATATATGGAATAAATTGCGGTTATCTCTTCATAGCCGATTTATAAACTTCAAACAAATGGTGGGTTTCGAAACCTAATATTTAATTTTGGTCATTATTGCCGGGAGATATCCAGCCAAACGGTTTGGTGGTCATATTATATGAAATCACTTAATGAAGAAAGGATTTCACCATTCTGTAAATTGACAACCCCCGCCCTTGCACCACATGCAATTAAGTGGGCGGAATCCATCTTCTGAGGATTTTCCGAAAAGTTGTTTATAATCAGTATCTCCTGATTTCGCCTTTCGAGCCCACGCATGCTCATCGGATGTGTGGTTGAAAACGAAATCCAAAACCAGGAGGGATCGGCTTCTCGCCTTTCATCCAGAGATTTAAGTTCTCCTGGTCTATCCAGCCAATACTGCGCCAGCGAATGTAAAATCCGTTCGAGCGTATAAAAAAAATCATATTGCCAGCCGTAAAGCTGATGCTAACAGATAAACAGGCGCTCCCACTCCCTGTTAAGTTTGATTTTAAATTTATCCCATTCATGCGGTGTTTTCTGAAGCTCGATGGCAAAATCCTTTTCTACTTCGGGAAGAATACGGTTCAAGGATTTCCACGCTTGCTCTGGTTTCCAGTCGTATTCAGTCATCATTTCTTCCTTCCAGTTAATCCTGTGAATGCCCCTTCTATAAATTATAAATAACTTGAAAGTGAATAATATTGCACAAATTATTTGCGTGAATAAACTCAGTCATAGCCATCCCATGTATTGTTCTTAATGGTGAAATGTTAAATCGATGAGAAGCTGTCGTATGTGGGTTCATATAAAGTTATTTTATTAGTAATTTCAAGCTTCAATTACAGCCAATGATTTTTTTAGGTTTACAATGAGAAATAGACCTTCTTATGTTGCATATCGGAACAACAAGTCGACTTACCGGTTTAAAAAGCAAGGGCACGTTCAACGCGAAACGTGCCCTTCTTTAGGCCATATTTGCAGGGCATTTTTGCCATAGCCGTTACCCTATATCGTGTATCAAAACCTGAGTAACCGATGTGGTTTTTTTGCCCCGGATTCCATCGATAGTGCCTGGATCATACCCCACTCTTTAAGCTTTTTTTGCGCCTGATAAACTTCATGGTCGTTAGATTCTGCGATTCCAAGTAAAAACAGATTGCCACATAAAGCAATCATCAGAATTGCTATTTTAATGTTTATCATTTAAAAAATTTATTGATAAGTGATTTCAGTTAGCACGCCGAATTACCTGCCATAAATAGAAAAGGGCAGTCTGATATGCTTCTTGCATGATTGACTGCCCTTTTTATTCTACAAAAAACTAAATTTTATTTCTAAGCGTTTTTCCAGCTTTGAATGTTACGACATTTTTCCCTTTTATCTTGATCTGCTTACCTGTTTGTGGATTTCGGCCCATGCGTGTTTTCCGGTATCTTTTACGAAAAGTACCGAATCCTACAAGCGTTACCTTGGCATTTCGCTTTTTTAGCGCTTTGGTCACATTACCCATAAACGATTCCAATACAACGCCAGCGGCAACCTTGGTTATTTTCGCATCTTTAGCCATTTTTTCGATTAATTCTGCCTTCGTCATCTGACCTCCTCAAAGTTTGATTTAAAATAGTTTGCTATTATTAATTTGAATGCTACAAAAATTACCTAAAAAGGTCAAGCGCACAAGTTCACTATATTCATACATTTTCGATGAACAACTAGCGTAGATATGCATTAATAGATCGCTTATGGGAGTTTAGATAAATAAATTATATAACAAATTATGGATTTAACTGTTGTAAAAATTGATCAAGAATAATCATTTTACAGTTGATTAACAGAAATTGTTTGCTTGCTGAGCAATACATAGCCTTTAAATGTGTTGTCATTATAATCGATCCCGTAATGCAATAAATTTGAGATTTGGCATCCTTTCGTATAATTATCACTCGATTATTATGAAATTTGGTATCGTTTGCGGGCTTCTTTCTCGATTTGGTCTGTATCCAGCGCCAAATCCTTTGGGGGAGATATCACGAAGAGACTATGGCTACGACTGCGTTTGCCTGGATTTGTGGGAGCATACACCCTAAGAATCAAGGCGAAAGATGAACCCGCATACTCGGCACACCGGTCTGCGGGTTTAAATTCCTGCTTCTGGCGCCTTAATTCAACTATCAATTGTTTATTCACTTCTTCTACAGTTAGAGTAGCGAATTCACCAAATTTCCCGATTCCCAAAATTCGTGTCAATCCGGTATAGCTATTTGTTTTGTAGCGAGTATCATGGCAAACGACCACATAAGGTGGATATAAATTTTTTCCTTTTTTCGAAGCAGCCGGTTCTATAGCACTGTCCAGGTTTTGGGCAAACCGACCCGATTGCTTGTTAGATAAATTGTGCTGAGCTTTACAATAAGAAAAAAACATGGGCGAATCCACAAGACCAATTGAAATACAGGTGCTGATCCGAGTCCGAGCGCCATAAGGCGGCTTCATATAGGGTGGACAATTACCCCGGGCGATTTCTTTCATCAACTCATTTTCTATTATTGATTTCTTATTTGGCATGTCAGCTTACCATTCCCAAATTGTAACATCATGTGACGCGGGAATATTGTTACTTGCCGTATAGCAGTTTAAGTTCGAGTAATAGGATATTGTGGTGATAAAGTTATAGCCGATATCTCAGATTATCACGTTTTGCAGATAGCATAATGGAAGAAAAGATTCTACTGGTAAATTAATCTACTCAGGAGGCATTTGTGTCTCAAGGTTTTGAGCCTTTTCCTTCAAC
>JAHEIW010000283.1 GCA_024639185.1 Deltaproteobacteria bacterium
ATTTGGATCCACAGTTGTTTCGGATTGCCGTAAAAAAGACCTCTGCCGGCTTCGTTTACCGCCGGATTGGCAAACAATCCGGTGGCCAGCGCCCCCCACAGACCGCACATGCCATGAACCCCGAAGGCATCCAGCGAATCGTCATAGCCCAGTTTATGTTTGACCTTGACCACAAAATAAAAGCCCAGCAAGCCGGCCCCCAGCCCGATGATCAGAGAAGCCGGGAAATTTACGAATCCGGCAGCCGGCGTTATTGCCACCAGCCCGGCCACGATTCCCGAAGCCAGGCCCAGCACGGTCGGTCTTTTCTCCACCAGCCATTCGGCGCCCATCCAGGCCAGAGCGCCCATGGCCGCCGAAGTGTTGGTCACCAAAAAGGCCGAACCGGCCACACCGTCTGCGGCCAGCTGGCTGCCGGCATTAAAGCCAAACCAGCCAAACCACAATAGGGCCGCCCCCAGGGCTGTGAACGCGATGCTGGACGGAAACATGGCTTCTTTACCGTAGCCGATGCGTTTGCCGAGCACCAGTGCCAGCACCAGGCCGGCCACACCGGCGTTGATGTGAACCACCGTGCCGCCGGCAAAATCCAAAGCGCCCATTTCTCCCATCCAGCCGCCGCCCCAGACCCAGTGGGCGATCGGGCAGTAGATGAAGGTGACCCACAGCACCGTAAAAACGATCCAGGCCGAAAATTTCATGCGATCCACAACAGAGCCCAAAACCAGCGCGACGGTGATGCCGGCAAAGGTCATCTGAAAAAGCGCAAACACATAGGTGGGAATACTGCCCGAGAGGCTGTCCACCCCGATACCGGCTAAAAACAGATTTTCCAACCCCCCTATAATGCCGGCTTTATCCGGCCCAAAGGCCATGCTGTAGCCCCACATCATCCAGACCAGGCTGGCCAGACAATAGGCCACAAAGGTCATGGCGAAGGTATTGAGCAAATTTTTATACCGGGACATACCGCCGTAAAACAGGGCCAGACCCGCCGGGGTCATCATCATGACCAGGGCGGTCGAGACAATCATCCAGGCCGTGTCACCCGAGTTTAAGCCCTCCGACGCAACAGCCGAAGAAAAGGGAAGCGCGAGCAAAAGTGCAGTTGTCAGCAGACTTTTTGATTTCATTTTAAACGTTATCCTCCTTGTTTGTTTATATTCCGAATTTAATATGTTGGCTTGGCAGCCAATGGTGAATGCAAAATCTCATTTATTGGGTGACCCAATCGGGTTGTGTCGCTGGTAGCCTTTCCATTATTGCGGCTTTTATTGCGGCGACCTGTTCGGGCAAATCCACTTTTTGCCCGTTGACGTCTCTGACGTAAAAGACATCCACTACCTGATCGGCTTTGGTTGCTATTTTGGCCACCCAGATGTTCAGATCGCAGCGATAAATCGCATCGCTGATGCTGTATAGCAAACCGAGAAAATCGTAGGTAAACACTTCAATTATGGTAAAAAAACTGGAGCTGGTGTTATCCAGGGTGACCCGATGGGGTTTTTTACTCAGACCGGTGTTCCCATTGCGGTAAGTCTGCACCTTTTTATTCAGGGCGACGGTCAGCTCCAGCTTACCGGACAGTGCGGCCGCAAGGTCTGCGGCGGTACGGTCCCATTTTTCATCTTCCAGAATCGGATCGGGCGGCGGCTTGACTTTAAAAATGTCCAGCGCAATGTTGTTGCGCCAGGTGAACACCTGAACGTCCAGGATGTCGATGTTGTTCAAGGTCAATACACCGGCAATTTTTGAAATCAGGCCGGGGCGATCATGGGCGCAGATGGTCACTACCCGGGTATTGGCATCGGCTGGTTGCTCAATTTCCCATAGAAAGTCGGAATTGCCCGCCGATAGCGCTTGGTAGAGTTTGATATGATTTTTTATATCATGGGCCGGCATGTATAACAGATAGCGCGGCGACATGACCGCCAGCAGTGCATTTATGCTTTCCTTGTCTTTGCGGCCGGTTGCGGCTGCGCTAATGTCATTTTTTTTCTGGGTGATGCTTTCAACGGCCTCAGCGGTGGCGAGTTCTCCCTTTTCGAGCACATTTAGCACTTTGAGGAAAAAATCCCTCAACAGCGTTGCCGTCCAGTCATTCCAGGCTTTCGGGCCCGTCGCGATCGAATCGGCGACGGTCAGCAAATACAGCATTTTTAGGCGTTCAATATCCTTTACCTTGCGGGCGCACGAAATGGCTGTTTCCTCGTCATAGATATCCCTGCGGGTGGCCGTTTTAATCAACAAAAGATGTTCCTGGACCAGGAACATAACCGTTTCGACATCTGCCGGCTGCAACCCCTTTTGGCTGAGGATGGTTTTAACAACCCCGGCGCCTTTTGCGGAATGATCTTCAACCGATTCACCTTTGCCGATATCATGCAGAAGCGCTGCCCACAGCAATGACTTCTTTTTTTTCAGATGGCGGTACAGTTTTTCGCATAAGGGCTCCAGACTGCTGTCCTTAGCGGTGCCGAACTTTTTAACGGTTTGCACGGTGCGCAATAGATGCTTGTCGACCGGATAAAGATGATATTCATCATACTGGATGCGATTGCGGACCATGCGCATTTCAGGAATAAATTTCTCCAGAAAACCGGTATTGAGCATTTCATTGAGGACGTTAAATTTGGGCGCCGGGGCCACCAGAATTCGCTCGAAGGATTGAACAATCGCTTCAGATACCCGGTAGGTTTTATTGACGAGATGCGAGAATTCTTTTACCAGACGTTTGGCCTCCGTACTCAGGGGAATTTTCAAACGCGCACTTTCTTCAAATATCTTCACTAAAAGATCCGGAGATTGCATAATTTTTTCGGGGGCAACAAAGTTAAGCATGCCCCATTCAATGACTTCCAGCCCGTCGACAGAGCTCTTTTTTTGCGATTTTCTTTTGCGTTTTCTGGGTTTCTCGCAGCCAAGCTCATGCAGAAACACCAGGTGCTGTTGTTTTAAGGCTTCCATTTGCCCGTGGAGCTCGCCCATGAATCTTTCGACCGGCGCCTGCCCGTTACCTATTCTATAGTTCAGTAAACGGGCCAGCTTAACCTGGTTTTCAAAGTGCAGCTGGTCACATTTGCGACCGCAGATATAATGGATATGGTTGCGCACATTCCAGACAAAGGTGACCGATCGGGTTAAACTCTGCAACTCTTCATGCGAAAGCAATCCCAGATATTCAAGCTCTCTGAATTGTTTGGCGTTAAACGCGATGCGCGCAATCCACAACATGGTATGATAGTCTCTTAAACCGCCCTGGCCCTCTTTCAGATTGGGTTCCAGCAGATAGGCCGAATCACCGAATTGGGCGTGCCGCAATTCATTGCGTTCAACCAGCCAGTCGATAATGGAGCGGGATTTAGGCTTGATGATTTTTGCGCGCAGCTCATCCGCCAGATTCCCGTAAAGCATCGACCACCCGCAGACAAATCGGGCATCCAGCATCGGGGTCAGGATTTCATAATCCTTGCCGGCCAGCGCCAAACTCTCCTTCAACGAGCGGGTGGCATAGCCGACATCCAGTCCAATGTCCCACAGCGGATAAATGATTTCCTGGACCAATTCTTCGGCTTCCCGGGGAACCTTTTTTTTAAACAAAAA
>JAHEIW010000284.1 GCA_024639185.1 Deltaproteobacteria bacterium
AGCGTGTCCTTGTGCAGCATCCGCTCGATTTCCCTGCGGCTCATGCCGGTAGTGTACAACCGAAAAAAATCACGACCTTTTTTTATTTTAGCATCAAAAAAAGATCGTATCCGTCTGACACTCATGGCTTTTACTCTTAGAAAAACGATTGAGAAATTATATGTAACAATTGAATGCGTGTATTATATTCACTCATGTATTCAAATTGAATTACATAAGTTTGCCGCTTTTATCAAGCACAATTCAGATGCAACCCTATATTCGGCGAGCTACCCGGCCAGACAAAACAGGGCATCAGGAGGGCGAGCGCGATTGAGTGTATTACTATACAGTATTTCACTGTTGCTTGCAGCCCTGATGGGTTTTGCGGTCCACTGCGCCGGTCTTTGCATGGTGAAAGCTGTTGCCGAACTGCACAGTACCCACAAGGCATATATGATGGCGACGGTGCTCAAGGCGGTATTATGGGTATTAGCCATTTCGATGCCCGTTTTGCTGCTATTGCCGGAAATAGCGGCACCGAATCGCAGCTAATCCGTATCCTTTGCGGCGACTGCCGGTGGTTTTCTGTTTGGTGTGGGTGCGAGAAGCGTATTAATTCCCGGCGGAAATGATACGTTGATCCTTAAAAGTCTGCCCGGGCTATCCCCGCACGCGATGCCTGCCGCTTTTGCTTTGCTTTGCGGGGTTGGCGCCACGTTGCTGATAATACAGCTTTTGACCGGGAAGCCGTTTAAGGTTGATTGTAGAGATGATGTCTGTCGAACTGAAAATTGAGAAGTTTTCGCGGGCAGCCAGACTGAAAAAAGGCGCAGGTTGCCCTGCGCCCCGCGAGATCGTTTTAAAAAGAGAAAGTAAGGATGGGTCGTAACGTTTAGCAGTTTATCCTGCAAGTCGGCAAAAATGCCGCGCAAACTTGCAAAAAAAGAGATTTATACCGCTTGTCTAATGTTCCGGGAAAAAGGATGGCGGCATAAGTGTTGAAGCAAAAAAACGTCCCCCAATTGGTACGTTTTTTTGACAACAACTATAAATCTTATGATTTACCCGATAGGCTTTTAAATTCTTTTGCAAATTTTTGATACTCAGCATCCAGTTTGTCCAGGACCTGTGGTGTAATCTCACTGCCCATATCAATTTTCATCTGGGTCCATTTGGTTTCATAGGATTTTAATTTTGTCTCTAATTCAGCCTTCTGGCCATCTTCGGCCTTGGTGTATTCTTGCACCGTAGCGCCAAATTCCTGAATAAATGCAGTCATTTGCTGCTTTTCCTGTGAATCTCCACAGCCAGCAATAAAGAAGAGCCCCGCAATCACCGCCAATACCACCACACAAGACAGGTTCGATTTGATTTTTAGCATTGAAAACCTCCAACAATTATTTAATAGATGCAACGCCGCTGAATCATATTCAACAAGTACAGACAGCCTGAACTATTAGAATTGACTCTAATCTATATAGAATAAAATTCAAGAAATCAACTAAAAATTGAAACCACTATTATTTTTTGTGGAGGGCAAAATTCAGGCAATGTCGGATTGTTTGAAGGCATCTTTTTTACCGGTTTCTTTCCAACTGCGATAAGCGTTTATCTCACCCTTAAGAGAGTTCATAATGGTGGTTAAAACCGCCAGGTCATCTAAATATCCAACCAGGGGAATGAAATCCGGTATCAGATCGGCGGGCAGAATGAAATAGAGCAATCCGCCGCCGATCATGGCCACATTGGCGGTGTGAAGTTTGTAATTGCCCTTGACCGAGTCTTTGAAAAGCGCATATAGCTCACGCACATTTTCAAGGACCTTTTTTAAGGAAGGATAGGCCTTGTTCATCTTATTGCGTATGGCCTCATCGTTTATAAATTCACTGTAATCCTTACCCCGCGTAAATCGTAGCATGCGATCGTAATTTTTGCGCCGTTCAGCATCGCCCAGTATCTGGTAGGCCTGATTGAGCACCTTGGTCTTTTCTTCCGCCTCTGCAACACGGCCCGGATTTTTATCCGGGTGCCAGAGCTTGACCTGATCAAGATAGGCCTGTTTGACTTTGCGGGGCTCAGCTTTGGGGTCGATTTCCAGTAACGCATAATAATTGATAAAATTATCGGATGTATTTTTCATCTTATCTTTTATGTCTGACCGTATTTTATCAGCCGTTTCTCAAGCCATAATATTTATGATCTGATGATGAAGGGTTGCAAAAATAGATAGATTACCATAATAGGCATGCCTCGGACATGCAAGCGCATTAATCGCTCCGGGTCTGAAATTTAGATGATTTACCTTAGACATATATAACCGCTAAAAATTGTTTGACAGGTTAGCAAAAATGATGCGACAATTATAACCATTAAAAATAATATAGGTGGTTATTTATTTTTTGGATTATGGATTGATCCGGACACCTTTTTGCGATGACTGACCCCTTTATGACAGAGCCAACCTCAATCTTATGAACGTGAACTATCTCCGCACAAACCCGGATCAACGATTTGCCCTGCTGACCCTTATCATTGGGGCCGTGCTGATCAGTTTCACCGGTGTCTGGGTTAAGGTGGCCCATGTGGCGCCCAACGTCTCTGCATTTTACCGGGTTTTTATCGGTGGGGTCGCTTTGCTGGTTGCCGCCCTGTATCGCCGCGAGCTCCGCTGGCCCGGTAGTCGTCATCTGCTGCTGAGCCTGCTATGCGGTCTGTTGCTGGCTCTGGACCTGTGGCTGTACCATTTCAGCATTCAATATATCGGCCCGGGACTTGGCACGATTCTGCCTAATTTTCAAGTGTTTATCCTGGCTGCAGTCGGGATTCTGTTTTTAAAGGAACCGCTGCGCTTGATTTTCCTGATTTGCTTGCCGCTTGCATTTGTCGGTCTGTATATGATCGTAGGCGTTAACGGGTCCCAACTGGGACCCACCTACCGTATCGGGATTATTTATGGTCTGGCGGCGGCCGTCTGTTATGCGGGCTTTTTACTGTCTCTTCGTCAGCTGCAGGCCGATCAGAGGGGCACTTCATTTTTCTATGTGCTGATGATGGTTACCCTGACCACTGCTGCGTTTTTAGGCACTCATATGGTTTACAAGGGGGATTCATTTCAAATACCTGATCTGCAGAGCTGGTTGGTTCTGTTAGCCCTGGGTTTACTCAGCCATACTGTTGGCTGGCTTCTGATTACCAATGCCCTGCCGAAAATTCGTGCGTCCTTTTCAGGCCTGATTCTATTGCTCCAACCCGCATTGGCATTTGTCTGGGATGTGTTATTTTTTCAAAGGCCGACCAGCATGCTTAACTGGCTGGGGGTTGTGGTTGCCCTGGCGGCGATTTACATGGGCATGGCGCAAACCGATTCGAGTGCAGAGCATACACGTTAGTATTGAGCATTTTGAATCGGCCTGCGACGAGCGTAGTCGCGTCGTTTGATGTTCACCTTAATTTACAATAAAAATAGGTGTGTAATCCATTTATCCTGTGATGCACACCTTAATTTATAATAAAAATAGGTGTGTAATCCATTTATCCTGGAGAACGCAGCTAATGGGTGTTAGATACATTTTTAAG
>JAHEIW010000285.1 GCA_024639185.1 Deltaproteobacteria bacterium
TTCGCTGACGAGTTTGACGGCTTCCGCCCGCGTCATCTCACGCCGTGACAACCGCTCTTCTTCCATGCGATCTATAATCTTTTTAAAAAGCGGTGACGGATTTAGTCCAAACTCTGCAATCAGATCTTGGCCGGTTATCAGCTGGGGTTCAGACGCCCTGGGCCTGAAATCGTTTTTAAAATCCAGCATCAATCGGTCTAAAAATGTCATAAAGGCGTTGCTTTGGCGGTTCTGTTTTGCCGCTTTGCCCAGCGTATCCGCAGCGGCCATCACCAGCAGTTCAGGCAGGTAAGCGCCGCATTTGATAAAAAACCGCGTCTTCGCCCGAGGCGTTGCTTTCTGTTCCTGAAGAGCCGTGTAAAGATTGCGGGGGCGTGCGTGATGTTGCACCAAAAAACGAGTGGTTTCGATAACGTGATTTGAGCATTTTAGTCGCCGGCAGATGTGGGTGGCCATCTGGCCGCTGCGGCGCTCATGACCGTAAAAATGAAGCTTACCGTTGCGGTCAGCCTTTTGGGTGGATGGTTTGCCAATATCATGTATCAGCATGCAAAACTTGAGCAGCGGAAATTGTGTTGCAGTGATACCGCGAGCCAGTTTTGCGCCGGCACCTGTCGCTGACGGCGCGCCGGGGTTGAGCAGCCCTTCCAGATGATAATAAGCCAGCAGGGTATGTTCCAAGGCATTAAATTGATGATGCTGATTCTGGCGACAGTTTTTTAAATCCGCCAGTTCAGGCAATATGGCAAACAGCAGATCATTATCAACCATCTGGCAAAGATAAGGGTGGGACCCGGCGCTTTGAAGCATCTTAAAGAATTCATCGCGAACACGCTCTCCGGCCGCTCGGCGGATATGGGTTGCATTTTCTTCGATGGCTGCTTTCGTCTTTGGTTCAATTTCAAACTCAAATTGTGCGGCAATGCGATAGGCTCTGAGCAAACGAACCGGATCCCGCTTGAAAATAGCTTCTGAAACCATACGAATGATACCGCGATTCAGGTCGAGCCGAGCCCCCAGCGGATCAACCAACTGCCGAGCCGACAGATCATATGCCATGGCATTAATCGTAAAATCCCGTGTCATTAGGTCATTTTGGATGGATGCTTCTTTGGCTTGGGCAATATCAACGATGACGCTATCGCTGACCATCCGGATGATCATTTGTCCGGGTTTGCCGATTTCAACCAGGCGACCTTTGGCCCGGGCTGCGATCTGGCGTGCAAATTCAAGCGGGTCGCCGAGCACGGCCACATCGTAGTCGACCGGAGAACGACCGCACAGCATGTCCCTGATTGAACCGCCAACAAGAAATGCACCGTCTGTTTCAGGAAATATTTTAGGATCGATGTCAATCATAGTTTAAAAAACCAATTGTGGCCGGGTCATCCTATTGCATCAAAAATTCGGACAAACTGCTTGACATGATTGCGATTATGATATAAATTTTAAGTATCTAATCTAAGGCATAACCCGCCAGATAGTGAGGATGTCTAATTAGAATCTTCTAGTAAAAAGTCACTGAACACTCTTAATCCTCCTTAAAAATCGATATGGATCCAGTTTATTTACCTGCTGTGTAGGGGCGCCTATATTTTAATCAGATGCACAAAGTCGCCAAGTGGCAGTACCACTTAACCGGTTTCTTTCAAAGGTAACCCGCCTTGTGCTTAATAATAATGCTTGCATTTTACAAAGCGTTTGGTGCTAACGCATTGAATATCTTTCCGTTGAGCCGATTGTCAACCGCAAAGCAATAGTTGCGTTTACAATAGTGTTCGGCCGGTGGCAAAAAAGCGCACCTGAATTATAACTCAAAGGGGAAAAATTTAGATGAACATCGTAGAACTCAAAGAAAAGAATATCAGCGAACTGACTCAAATGGCAAAACGTTTTAAAGTCGAAGGCGCTGCCGGCATGCGCAAGCAGGAGCTGATGTTTGCATTGCTGCAACACCAGATTGAAAAAAATGGTTTCATTTTTGGTGAAGGCACACTGGAGATTTTACCCGATGGATTTGGTTTCCTCAGATCACCGGATTCCAACTATTTGCCGGGACCAGATGATATTTACGTGTCGCCGTCGCAGATTCGTCGTTTTAACCTGAGGACCGGCGACACGATATCCGGTCAGATTCGTCAACCCAAGGAATCGGAACGCTATTTTGCCTTGCTGAAAGTCGAAGCCGTCAATTTCGAAGATCCGGAAGTCGCCCGCGATAAAATATTGTTTGATAACCTCAAACCGCTTTACCCGGATCGCAAGGTCAATCTTGAAAACGATCCTGAGAATTACTCTACCCGAATTATGGATATGATGATCCCCATTGGTTTTGGCCAGCGCGGCCTGATTGTTTCCCCGCCCAGATCGGGTAAAACAATGCTGTTGCAAAGCATTGCCAATGCCGTCATCGCCAGCCACAAGGATGTGGTGCCTTTCGTATTGCTGATCGATGAACGGCCGGAAGAAGTCACCGACATGGAGCGCACCGTGGCTGCGGAAGTTATCAGTTCCACCTTTGACGAGCCTGCCGAACGGCACGTTCAAGTAGCCGAGATGGTCATCGACAAAGCCAAGCGACTGGTTGAGCACAAAAAAGACGTGGTGATCTTGCTGGATAGTATCACCCGTCTGGCCCGGGCCTACAATTCGGTCGTACCGCCCAGCGGAAAAATATTATCCGGTGGTGTGGACTCCAATGCACTGCAGCGGCCCAAGCGATTTTTCGGTGCTGCTCGCAATATAGAAGAAGGGGGCAGCTTAACGATCATTGCCACTGCCCTGGTGGATACGGGCAGTCGCATGGATGAGGTTATCTTTGAGGAATTCAAGGGTACCGGCAATGCTGAAATTCAACTGGATCGCCGCTTGGCGGATAAACGTGTGTATCCCTCATTTGACATCAAACGGTCCGGCACGCGCAAAGAAGAATTACTGCTGGCGGATGAAATTTTAACCCGGGTATGGATATTGCGCAAGCTGTTGACATCATTAAATACGGTGGACAGCATGGAATTTTTGCTCGATAAAATGCAGGGAACCAAAACCAATAAAGAATTCCTGGATTCAATGAATGCGTAATCAACATTAAGGGTTGCCAAACGCCTTCCTTTTGTTTATAGAGTATGTTTTTTAAATCTTTAGTGTTTAGTATTTAGTGTTTGGTGTCGAGTGTTTAGTCGTTGGTGTTTAGGATGTTGGTAACCTCAATCAATTTATATACCGTTTAACGAAACACCAAACACAAAACACCAAACACCATATTTTTTAGGGGGGTTGAGCTAAAATGAAAACAGACATTCATCCACAGTATCACCAAACCACCATTCAATGTGCCTGCGGTAATGTTTTGGAGGTCGGATCTACCAAGGCGGATATTCGGGTGGAGATATGCTCAAAATGCCATCCGTTTTTTACCGGAAAGCAAAAGCTGGTCGATACCGCCGGCCGAATCGAACGATTCCGTAAAAAATACGAAAAGTTTCAACAGAAAAAAGAAAAGCCCAATTAGCAGCCCCCGCCTGCAATGATGCTGCTAAGCTTGCATGCGCTCCAG
>JAHEIW010000021.1 GCA_024639185.1 Deltaproteobacteria bacterium
CACAGAAAGCATTTTTTTGTGACTTAAAATACGGGGTCAGCTCCGGACTGTTCATCTCACAAATAGCGGCGGAGTCTTGAAGAACGCTAAACAGGGTAATTTCTGCATCGCGAGGAAAGATCTGTGCAATATAATCGACTGCACGTTTTGCATTTTCAGATTCGTCAAAGGCTACCAATATCTTATGTCCCATTTTCGTTGCCCTCCTTAACTCTTTTACTTGCTTTTGATTTTCAGAAAGAAGGGACCCACGAGATGATCGGCTCACCTGATTTTTTTATGGAACTAAAAGTCGTAATAGTCCAAGTTTAATAAATCAATAATGCGGACCTCAAATTCTGAAGCCGTGATTCTTTGCAAATCATATTGAATGTATTGCTCTTTATCCCGCAGATCCGACATCACCTGTGATTTCGTCTGAGTATGTGTTGATCCGACCTATAATCTCTTGCGCATCCTGGTCATTGATCCCGTGATCTTGGAGGGTATCAATGAGGTGACCCACATACAGGGCAAAGTGATGCTTGGTAATGCCTGTTCCATGGTGGACATGGCTAAGGGGTCTGCCGGAGTAAGTGATCGGACCATCCAGCGCTGCACTAAAAAACTCGCGTTGCATTCGGCGCAGCTTGCCCATAGAAGCGTTTTCAAAAAACGGCTTCAATTCCGGGTCGGCTAAGACGCGATCATAAAATTCGTGGATCAGATCACTGATTGTTTGTTCGCCACCGACTCTCTCAAATAGTGTCTGCTGTTGATCGTGCATATTAAATCTCCAAGTTTGATTTGACCCGCTTGTCAAACCAGAAATTCGAAGCTTGAGTACTGGATAAACATATGAGGCATAAGTTTGTTTTATTCAAAAATTCATTAACCGTTACTAATGTATTCCGCTTGTTTATGAGGCATTTTTTCGGCAATTGCTCCGGGAACCATTGGTGAATATATATGATATTCTGTTTTTTCCCCGGTCAGGGTTTCAATTTTTTGATCCATCCTGGCTCTTTCTTGACTGTGGACCCATTTGTTCCAGTCTTCAACGCTTTCCCATGTGCTGATAACCAAGCACTCTCCGGGGTGTTTTATATCGCATAAGGTTTCTCCGGAAATATAGCCTGGTTGGTACATGGCAAGCGATCTCATCTGTAATATAAGCGGAACCATTTCTTTCGCCTGATGACCCTGCTTCACTTTTCTTTTGATAATGACGTGAATAGCCATATTTTCCTCCTTGAACCGGTTCACTAATCCAAAGTTTTAAGTTTAGGAGCAGGAAAATTGTTATGCTTTTTTGGTTCTTATAAGATAGGTAAGAAAATAGGCTGTGTAAACATCAAAAAAATGGCAGTTTTTTGTCAGGTAAAACCTGATATTATAAAAGGGTTAAAAGATAGGATCTCAGATTGGTTTTCTTGTTGATGAGGCCAAATTTTTTTCTCAAATTATTGCGATGAAAATCAATGACCCGGGTGGAGGATTTCAATAAGTGCGCAATTTCTTTAGTTGTTTTGCCTTTTTTTATCAGGTCTGCCACCTGAATTTCTTTTGGTGTTAAATTGTAATAGCTTGAGGACAACTTGTGGACAAAGGGCGAGATAATCTCAGTCAGATTGGATTCCAGGACACTGATATAATTTTTTTGCTGTGAACTTAACTTGCCTGCTTTCAGTTTCTCAATGTAAGGTAAAACAAGCTCCTTTACATTAAAAATTACCTTTTCTTCAATCTCTGTCTTGTCTTGATCTCTTTGCTTTAATAACACCTTTAATGCTGTATTTACCTCTTGCTGCTTTTTGGTATTAAGTTTGAGCTCTTTTTCTCTTTTCTTAAGTGCCTTGTTTGCCTGTTTTTTCTCCCGCAGCAGTTCTTCAAGCTCATCAGCATGCTCCTGGATTCGCTCATAAAGCAATGAGTTGTGCAAACAAATCGCTATCTGGCTTGCTATGGTTTCGAGAAAATAGGCTTGTTCAGAAAACTTGCGGATTGTGAGAGATGCAATTCCCAATACCCCTAAAATTTCGTTTCCAAAAAGAAGGGGCAACGCTGCAAACGAACGGATCCCGATTCTTTTGCATTGATCCAATGTGCAGCACGGATCAGCGTTTATATCCATCGAATATACCGGTTCCCCGGTCTCTGCGACCACTCCACAAAGGCATTCACCAACTTCTTTAATTTTAGGCCCCTCGTGCGTGATATTTAAATTATCATTTTCCATTTCCTGTAGAATCAGTTTGTCCGCTTGTTTTAAATAGATGACGGTTAAATCGGGTGATACTATTGCATGGATCTGTTTGTGGGTGGAGGAGATCATTTGTTTCATGGACAGTTTTGACGTCACTTCGCGAGTAATTGCTGCGATAGAAGCCAGTTCTTCAACTCGATGTTGCAATTTTTCGCTATCATTTTTATTTTTAATCGGTTTAAAATAAAATGGATAGTTGATTGGTTTAGCTTCCACTTGAAAGCCCTCCATTTTTAATCGAATGTTGTTTTTGAGTATTTTAAAATAAAGCCAAATAATTCAGAATGCAAATTAGATATTAAAAAAGGTAATATTTTCATGTGGATGAACAGATTTTCCGGAGTGCGGTTTTATAAAACAAAATAACGACAGCACTTGGAGCCAGTCTGGACGAGTGGAATACGTTTTTGGCAATCCATGCACTAAAAAATAAAGGACTTGTCTGATTAGTTCATATAGCCGGGGGCGGGAGCATACGGTTTAAATCGCCTTTACAACAACAAGCGTCAAATCATCTTCGGATTTGGACTCCTTTAGAAACTTTTTAATCTGGCTGATAATGGCCTCCATGATTTCATTAGCACCTGCCGCCGAATTATTTCGAATGATATCGTTAACAGCCGTTCGACCAAACATCTGGCCACTTTTATTGCGGGCTTCCCAAACGCCATCAGTGGCGAGCACAACGATATTCCCCTCTGAAAAATTTTCTTTCTGATTTTTCTCATATTGGAAGTGCATATCAACACCGAGCGCCATACCAGACCCCTGAAGCTCAGAAAAATCATCCGCTACCGGATCATACAATATAGCAGGATCATGTCCGGCACGCACCCATTCAAGTGTAAGTCTGGCCGGATCTACTAGCAGATAAAACAAGGTGACAAATTGTCCATAATCTGCGAGGTCCCCAGCCAATTGGCAGTTCACATCGGTTATAATCTGGGAAATAGATCCTGGCAAAGCAAGGCGTTGGCGTAGCGCAGATCGTACACTTGTCATAATCAATGCCGAGGAAATTCCGTGTCCGGCAACATCACCCACTATCACGCCCAATTTTTCATTCTGCTTTTCTTTAAACTTAATAAAATCAAAATAATCTCCACCGGTTTCATCACAATAAATACTTTTGCCAGCGACCTCCAATCCTTTGATCTTGGGATTGTCTTTTGGCAAAAGTATCTGCTGAATCTCCTTAGCTAATTGCAGCGAGTGACGAAGCCGATCCCGCTCTCGTTCTCTTTTCCGCAAAGCCTCTTCAGCCAATATCAATGCGGTGATGTCTTCATGACTTACTACAACTCGAATTGGTTTTTTCTCGGCCACTCGAATGCTCCTTAGATAGAAAAAATGACGACCATCCGGTCCATGACAGGGGTAATCGTACAAAAATTCCTTTGTTTCTCCTTTGATCACGGATCGAATACCAGCGGCGACACTATGAGCATCTTTTGCTTCCTTGCCGACGGTCGCATCACAAAGCTCCAGATAGTTCACACCGATGGAATCATTAGATCCTTTCATTGCGTTTTTCATCGCGAAATTTTTCCAGGCCTCATTGGTCTCAAGAATTACCCCGATTTCGTCTAAAATGGCTATATTGGCTGAAAGAGAATTTAAAATCGTCCTCGCCAATTTGCTGGAAAAGTCAAAGAGCGATTTTTTAGAACGCTTATCTGGATTTTTGTTTTTCATGATATTTCCTATAGTATAATTGCGACTTTCTGAACCTTCGGGCAGCCGTAATACATCATAGCCGCATGCTAATCGATGTGAAAAGACTAAGACCAAAAAATTTGATTTAGAATTAAGACCCTGTAATCCAAATATTGTGGCAATTAAAACTCCTCTGAATCCATATCAATTTGTTTTAGCGCCCTAAATTTGAGAGCTCTTGTTTAAAAACATCTATACCCACGCGATCGATCATTTTTCCTAAACGCTCACCTTTTTTTGCGTTTTGCTGGTAGTAACCAACCACTTTGTCAATTGCGGTAAGCGCGCTGCTTTCGTCAAGACCGTTGGCACACTCCTGCGCAATTCGCGGCTCTGCGCCAACGTTTCCTCCGATAACTAAAGCCCAGCCGTCTTTATTTCCGATGAGGCCAATATCACGCACCCAGGACTCCGAGCAACTCAGGTGACATCCGGACACGGCCATCTTAAATTTGCCGGGCAATTGCATGCCATGATAAATCTCATCCAGAGTCAATCCCATTTTCAGCGCATCCTGCTGGCCAAGTTTGCAATAGGTATTTCCAGGACAGGTTCTTATGCTGCGAACGCACAAACCCACCGCAGCACCCTTGTCGAGGCTTAGTGTATCCCATGCTGCGTCGATATCCTCTTCCTTAAGACCGATAATTGCGATGCGGGCTGCTCCGGTGATCTTGATCGCTTTGGCACTATATTTTTCAGCTGTATCTGCTATTCGTCGCAACAATTCCGGCGTTATTAGTCCACAAGGAATGTGCGGCGCAATGGCGAATGTTTCGTTGTCACGTTGGGGAATGGCACCTTTCTCTCCGAGTCTAAGCATTGTCGTCCTCCTTTTTATCGATCAATATATAAAAAGACGCTCCTATGAGCAATTTTTGTTTAAGAGCAATATAAGTACACAGGACTTGCCAAGTCAAGATTTAGGCCGATTCGGTCAGTCAAAACGAAAAGAACGCCAAATAGCGGGGAAGATCCGATAGTACTAAAAATCGTTTCGATAGCATTAAAAGATCTTATATTTTGAGGATTTGGACTGCATTGTAACTTTTGTAATTCGATTAACCCTTATTTATCTCTGGTTTATCTGATATAACAAACCGTTATTTTAAGGCGAACATATTGCAATATTTTATCCGTGCAATAGACTTATGTATGGGAAAACCAAAAAAGAGGACTTGTCATGTTTAATTATCCATATCTAATTGAGCTGCTGGCACCGAAAAAATCGACTGACAATCAATCTGAGGCCCTCCTAAATAGATTTGCTGAGCGGTACCGAAGGATTATTGATGTGGGGTGCGGCGTATCCATTCCCGATAACCCCATGGGACAGCCACGGTTAGGCGCTCTGGAGAGCTTTGATCTCAGAGGCCTTTCAGTTGATTCCGACAAGGTCATGATGAATTTGAACACATTCCATACAAAAAGCGAGCTTGATGGATTACTGCAGAAAGCCGCTAAAGCGAACTTCAAATACATTCTTGTTGTCAGAGGAGACGGCGGGCCCCTGTTGCCCAAGCTCGACTCTAAAAGCATCGGCGGCAACCAAAGCGTGCCCACCTCAATTGATTTGATCCGATACATTAACAGGGAGTATTCCGGCCAATTCATAACCGGTGCAGCCTTCAATCCTTATAAGCCGATGCCTTTTGAGTTAAATCGAATGAAACAAAAGATAGAGGCTGGCGCAAGGTATGTGGTTACCCAACCGATTATTGGAAAAGACAAAAGCGTTGAAATGTTAAAAGATCTTAACATTGCTATCGTCGTTGAGGCTTGGATGTCGTATAACATCGATCTTCTTTATAGAAGTGTTGGAAAAAAGAAAGATGAAAAGGCCGATAAATATGATCCAATTGAAAATCTAAAAGCACTCCACGAATTTTATCCGCAGTGCAGTGTATATCTGTCAATGCTCAGTTTCAAACAGGATTGGAAAGAAATTTTACCGAGGCTTTCAATATAGAATCAATCGTTTCATTTTGTTGCATGGGGGACTCCAGTTTTGATCCCATATTTTTGGATTGCGTAACGCAGTCTGAAAAATAGCAGAATGATAGGTTTCGGCTATGCTTCACAATTTAGATTGACAAATTTTTTGTTACCTTTTTTTATGAAACCTGCAGTTCATCGACATGAATCTGTGTTTATGTAATCTTCAATCCTTCTGACATAGCCACCTTTTTAACTTTCCATTCCCCAAAAAAGCGGGTCAAGTCTGCGTTTGACTTTTAAGGGTTACAGACAAAGGGCAAATGTATACCCTAATTATTCACAGTTCCTGCCGCCAGTTTCCGGTTTTTTTCATACATCAAGTCGAATCGTCCTTCGCTGTTGCAGGGGACAGAGGATTAAAAAGCCTCCGGTCTTCGACAAATAAAGTTAAGATATCATCAGGTTAAAATAATACCTATGATATATTGTGCCCACTTTTGGACTTATTTAAACAAAAAAAAGCACTCACGGAAATCTCGTAAGTTCTTGAATTTATTGGTACGCCCGGCCCGATTCGAACGGGCGGCCTACGGATTCGAAGTCCGGCGCTCTATCCAGCTGAGCTACGGGCGCATAGCCGAATTGAGCATGGCTCAATTCGGAGTTATTCGTTATTGGTTAATAGTTATTGGTAAAGAACGAATATCACCTCAATTGAGCGCAGCTCAATTGAGGCTTTAAAATGGGGTGAGTGATGGGATTTGAACCCACGACAACCGAGGCCACAACCCGGTGCTCTACCAACTGAGCTACACCCACCATATTTCGATTGCGGGCTGCTGATATTATATTTTGGATTTACGAATGCCGATTATTAGCAAATATATGTTATGAATTCAAGCTCAAAAACCAGGTATTGACGACCTCCACCTTCTTCAGATAAGGATTGGCATCTTGCGTTTACTGTTTATACTAAATAAGATAAGCAGCCTGTTCGGAACAATCGAAATGACCTGAATCGAGACTATAGGACCGAATAATGAATCAACTGACTATTTTTGTCATCAGAGCTGTTGTGGGTCTGGCGTTTGCGGCTGTTATGAGTCGTATATTTTTTAGCAGTCTCAACCCGGTATATGTTGTTGGATTAGCCATTATATTGGTGGGATTGGCCTATTTTGCGGAATATTTGCGCAAAAGAAAACAACCCTGAATCCTCACGCAAACCCGCCCGCCTCGCCTTGCGGTCTCGCATGGCGGGCGTGGGACGCAAAGGCGCAAAGCTATAAGTTCAAATTTTAAATTATATTAGGTTCGCTCCTGAATTCCAGGGGCAATTAGGAGAACCATTATTATTTTAGCTTTTAGTATATTTATTTTAAAAAATCGCAGGCTGATTGTTTTTTGTTTTCTGGCGTCTCAGCGGAAAACAAAATAAAAAAATCTCAGCGCTCTCTGCGTCTCTGCGGTTAAATTATAAAAAGGAGTCTGCCAGTGAAGCAGATTATTCTGGGAACCGCCGGTCACATTGATCACGGTAAAACCAGCTTGATTAAAGCCATCAGCGGCACGGATACCGACCGTCTCAAAGAGGAAAAGGAGCGCGGCATCACCATTGAACTGGGGTTTGCGGCGCTGGATTTGCCCAGCGGCCAGCATCTGGGCATTGTGGACGTGCCCGGCCATGAAAAATTTGTTAAAAATATGGTGGCCGGGGCCACCGGAATCGACATTGTCGTTATGGTGATCGCAGCCGATGAGGGCGTTATGCCCCAGACGCGCGAGCATATGGAAATCTGCACCTTGCTGGGTGTGGAATACGGCCTGGTCGCAGTTACCAAAATCGATATGGTCGATGAGGAATGGCTGGAGCTAGCCCTTGAGGACATTCGGGATTTTGTCAAAGGGACCTTTTTGGAAGACGCCCCCGTTGCAGCCGTTTCGTCCACAACCCAGAAAGGGATACCCGAATTTATCGACATCCTGGATCGGCTGGCCGCCAAAATCCCCGATCGCCCCCATTCTGATTTGTTTCGCCTGCCGATTGATCGTGTCTTTACCATGAAAGGATTTGGCACCGTCATTACCGGCACTCTGATATCCGGTCATGTCCGCGTTGGTGATTCGATCATGATTTATCCTTCGGGGATCACATCTAAGGTTCGTGGCATCCAGGTACACAATCAAAGCGCAGAGGAAGCCAAAGCCGGTATGCGCACCGCCATCAACTTCCAGGGGCTCGAAAAGGAAGCCATCAGCAGGGGTGAGGTGTTGTCTAAGCCGGACAATCTGGTAGCCAGTTACATGGTGGATGTATCCTTGCATTATCTGGCCAGCAATAAAAAGCCGCTGAAAAATCGCACCCGGGTCCGATTTCATACCGGCACCAGCGAAGTGCTCGGTAATATCATTTTGCTGGATCGTGAGGAACTTGCCAGCGATGCATCCACTGCTGCCCAACTGCGCTTAGACGCGCCGGTGGCGCTGGTAAAGGATGACCGCTTTGTTATCCGCAGCTATTCTCCGGTATACACCATCGGCGGCGGCAAAGTGCTAAATCCCATCCCCTTGAAACATAAACGCTTTAAGCCTGAAGTGGTTGACGGTTTAAAGGCTCTGGAACATCAGGCGCCGGAGGCCATTATCGCATTTCAGGTCGAAGCTGCCGGATACCAGGGGGTTTCATTCGCCCATCTGAAAATGATGACCAATTTGCCCGATAAACAGCTTGAAAAACTTCTTCAGAACCTTTTATCCCAAAAAACACTCATCCAGATCGAAAAGGAAAAGCGCATCTACATTCATCGCACCTGCTTTGAAGCGCTTCAAGAGGATATCCAGCGTCAGCTGGCCGACTATCATCAAACCCATCCGCTTAAAGCCGGCATGTCCAAAGAGGAACTAAAGACCAAGTTCCCTGCCTTGCTGACGCCAAAGCTATTTAATCTGACGTTGAATCGGATGACCCGGGAAAAAACCATCGCTCAGGAAGAAAATATCATAAGGTTAGCTTCGCATGCGGTTTCCCTTGGCGCCAAACAGGCAGATGTTAAGAATAAGATTTTAAAAACTTACCTCAACGCCGATCTTCAGCCCCCCTATTTCAAGGAGCTGGCTAAATCCCTGGATGCCGATGCCAAACGGTCGCGCGAAGTTCTCATGCACCTGGTGAATGAAGGAAACATCATCAAGGTCAAAGAAGATCTGTTTTTTCACTCCGAGGCCATAAATGCCCTCAAGAAGAAATTGATTAAATTTCTGCAAGATCAGGCAGAGATTACTACCCCCCAATTTAAGGAAATGACCGGTGTATCCCGCAAGTACGTCATTCCACTGGCGGAATATTTTGACGCAAGCAACGTGACCCTGCGAGTGGGGGATGTCAGAAAGCTTCGTAAGGGATGATGTTTGGCATCTGGTTTATGTTTTTACTTTAGACCTAACCGGGCAAACGCGAAATTATAGATCAGATTATGATAACATATCTGCAATTTCGCAAAAATGCATGAATTCTCAATATATCCCGATAATCCAGCATGCCAGATTAGTTTAAAGATCCTATTTTGAGATAGAAATTTTATGACTTAGCTTCTGCGTCGAAAACATCCTGTTCAATAAACATCGATGTAATGCTATCCAGAAGGGCCCTGCCCTGGAGCGTTAAGGCGCACCGGTTGTTTTTGACTTCAATATAGTGCTGGCCCTCAAGATCAGACAGCACCTCCTTAAAGACCTTAGTAAAATCCAACCCATATTTTGCCTTGAACCCGATCAGATCAATCCCGGCAGTCATCCGCAAGCCCAGGTAAATAGCCTCGATTAATTGCTGGCCCCCAGAAAGACGTTCTTTCTCAGCTATGGGCATTCTGCCGGATTCAATAGAGGCAATGTAGTCATCAACATTCGAAACGTTCCAACAGCGTTGCGCTTCAACGAAAGAATGCGCTGATGGCCCGAGACCGACATAAGGCACCAGGGTCCAGTACTTCAGATTGTGTTGCGATACCTGCGGTTTTCCGTCTTTTCCGACGCGGGCAAAGTTGGATATTTCGTATTGAGTATATCCATGGTCTTGCAGATAAGTGATGGTCGTCTCAAAAAGTCTGCGCACGTTATCATCGGCCAGCGCTTGAATCCGTCCGGCCTGAAGGTCGCAGTACGCAGGGGTTCCGTCTTCATAGGTGAGCATGTAGCAGGATAGATGGGTCGGATCGCATTCAACGGCCTGTTTTAGATCCTCCAGCCAATCCGTTTGAGAATGATCCGGCAGGCCATAGATCAGATCAAGCCCGATATTTTTAAAGCCCGCCCGGCGGGCGTGGGTCATGGCGTTGCGGGCCTCAGTGGCAGTATGGATGCGCCCGAGAAAATCAAGATTTTTCTGATCAAACGACTGCACCCCGATATTAATGCGGTTGATACCGCTTTCCTGGTAACCCATCAGTTGCTCAATGGAAACGGTTCCGGGATTCACTTCAATGGTGATTTCGGAAAAAGGCTGGAAATCAAAATGGTGATGCGCCGCGGCAACGATTTGACTGACATTGTCATATTCAAAAACTGAAGGGGTCCCGCCGCCGATATAGAGCGTATCAAAGCAAAGTCCTTCAGCCGAAACCATCTCCATTTCCGCAAACAGGGCTTTTAGAAATCTCGACTTTAGCGACAGATCGGTTGTTGAATAAAAATCACAATACGGGCACTTGCGCACACAAAACGGAATATGCACGTACAATCCCGCCTTATCGCTCTGTGTAGGTATGTTCATAAGGACTTTAAAGAAATTGAAAATGAATTTTCTGTTTTGAGGTGAGATATTTTTTTGATGAGCACGGCCGCACAAGGATTTATTTTGTCGGCGTACTAATCGTACGTCGACAATATAAATCCGCGGAGAACACCGCTCATCGGGAAAATAGCCATCTCAAAACAGAAAATTAAAAGCCGCCGATGAGATGCAAGTGCAAATGAAAAATAACCTGCCCCCCGCCTTTTTCCACATTAAACAGCAGCTTATATCCGGACTTTGAAACACCGTGCTCTTTGGCCATATCCCGGGCCACCATGATCAATTCGGAAAGAATTTCGTGGTCATCTCCGGTCAGATCGTTAACGCTGCGAATATGCTTTTTAGGCACAAACAGCAGGTGCACCGGCGCATGGGGATTAATGTCTTTAAAGACCACCAGGGTGTCGGTTTCGTGCAATATCGTTGTATCGGTTTGACCGTGGGCGATTTGACAGAAAATACAATTCTTTTCCATACTGACAATGCCTCCTTTTTAGGCGTTCCTCATTTGAGAGATGAGCGCTTATCCGTGTTCGAATCTGCCATCTGTAGTGGTTGTCAAAAAAACGTTCCGATTGCGGAACGTTTTTTTGCTACAACACTTATGCCGCCATCCTTTTTTCGAACATTTTTATGACAAGCGGTATAGATGCAATCTGGCGCTTCTGTCAAGGGATTCTCTAAACTTACAACAGGCAATGTTTCAAAAACCCAATTGGGGTTATGGGATGGGGAATTCGGCAGGAGTGGATTTCGAAAAAGACCAGGGTCCTTTGTGGGTGGGCGCTTTTAATGCAATCGCCAGTTCATCGAGAAATCGCACACGCGGAATTTCATGAGCCCCAAAGCTGAGCAAATGAGCGGTGGTGACCTGACAGTCGATCAATTCGAATTTTAAGCCTTGCAGATACTTTACCAGGCCCACAAAGGCAACCTTGGATGCATTGCTGATTCGGGTAAACATGGATTCTCCGAAAAAGCAGCGGCCGATGGAAACCCCGTACAGGCCGCCGGCCAGTTGGCCGCCCAACCAGGCTTCAACCGAGTGGGCCATACCGGATTCATGCAGCTTACAGTAGGCTGCGATCATTTCATCAACGATCCAGGTGCCTTCATTGGTTTCGGTTCGGCTGGCGGCACAGGCTGTTATCACCGCTTTAAAATTCTGATCAATGGTCAATTCAAAGTCATTCTTATTAAGGACTTTTTTCAATGATTTTGAAATTTTTAGCTGATCCGGATACAATATCAAACGCGGATCTGGCGACCACCACATAATCGGCTCATTTTCAGAATACCAGGGGAAAATGCCCATGCGATAGGCCAACAGCAGCCGCTCCTGGCTTAAATCACCACCAACAGCCAGAAGACCCTCCTGGGCAGCAAGCTTGGGGGAAGGAAATATCAGTTCATCGGATAGAAGGTATACAGGCATCAAGTTTAGTCAATTGGTTAAACAGTTGATGGGTTAAATAGTAACTGCACCATCCAAACATGGGGTTTGCGTGCAGAAGCATATTGACCACTTAGTCATTTAACAAATTAACCAAAATTGAAAGTTAGCTGGTCGTCGGCCAGATCAAGGGATACCAGACCGCCGTTTTGAAGCTTGCCGAACAGAATCTCATCGGAAAGCTTATCTTTGATTTCCGCCTGGATCACCCGGCTCAGGGGTCTGGCGCCATAGGTTGGGTCATGCCCTTTTTCAGCCAGCCAGGTACGCACCGCCGGCGAAATGGTCAGCGCGACCTTTTTGATGGCCAGTTGCTGATTCAATTCGGCGATGAACTTGTCGACGATCATTTCCATGATTTCTAAATTCAATGCATTGAAGGTAATCGTTTCATCCAACCGATTCCTGAATTCAGGGCTGAATAACTTTTCGATGGCCTTTTCACCCTTGGATTGGGCATCTTTGTGGGTCTGGCCAAAACCGATGTTGGCGGCGGTCATCTCTCTTGAGCCGGCATTGGAGGTCATCATCAGGATCACATTTCGAAAATCCGCCTTGCGACCGTTATTGTCGGTCAAGGTGGCATGATCCATAACCTGGAGTAAAATATTAAACAAATCCGGATGGGCTTTTTCAATCTCATCCAGCAGCAGGACACTGTGGGGATGTTTACGGATGCCGTCGGTCAATAACCCGCCCTGATCAAATCCGATGTAACCCGGCGGTGCACCAATCAGACGGGCCACGGCGTGCTTTTCCATATATTCGCTCATGTCAAACCGCATGAATTCCACGCCCAGAATTTGCGCCACCTGCAGAGACACTTCGGTTTTACCAACACCGGTAGGGCCAGTAAACAAGAAGCAACCTACCGGGCGTTCCGGTGAGCCAAGGCCGGCCCGTGAGCGCTTAATGGAAGTCACCAGCGCTCGGATGGCATCATCCTGGCCAAACACCACCTCTTGCAAGCCTGCTTCAAGCTTTTCAAGCTTGGAACGATCGGAGGTGGTGACACTCTGAGTGGGCACACGCGCCATTTTAGCAATAATTTTCTCAATATCAGCCGGATTAATCTTTTTGCGTCGCGTGGACCCCGAAAGCCTGATAAAGGCACCGGCCTCATCAATGACGTCGATGGCTTTATCCGGCAGGAATCGATCTCTGAGGTATTTGGTCGACAGCTCTGCGGCGGTCTTCAAAGCCGCATCAGTATAGGCAATTCCATGATGCTCTTCGTAGCGGGATCGCAGGCCTTTGAGGATTTGAACCGTCTCTGAGACCGGTGGTTCCATGATTTCAATCTTCTCAAATCGTCTTGAAAGCGCACGATCTTTTTCAAAATGGTTTTTGTATTCTTCAAAGGTTGACGAACCAATACAACGGATCTCACCGCTGGCCAGCACCGGTTTTAAAATATTGGAGGCATCCATGGATCCGCTGCTGGTAGCGCCCGCACCGACAATGGTGTGGATTTCATCAATGAATAAAATGGCTTTGGATTTCTTTTGCAGCTCGGATATAACGCCTTTGAGGCGTTGTTCAAAATCGCCCCTGAATTTGGTGCCGGCTAAGAGTCCTCCCAGATCAAGGGAGAAGATCTCCATGTCCTTGAGCAGGTCCGGAACATCTCCTTTCTGAATTTTCTGGGCTAACCCTTCCGCCATGGCTGTTTTCCCCACACCGGGATCACCGACAAAGACCGGGTTGTTTTTGCGCCGGCGGCATAATACCTGCATCGTGCGCTCCAATTCGGAAACCCGTCCGATCAGAGGATCCAGTTTGCCTGCGGCGGCAAGCTCGATCAGATTTAGGGTAAACAGTTCCAGCGGATTGATCTGCCGTCGGCGGTCCCTTTCCTCTTTGCCGGGCCGAACCAGTCTGTCGGGGCTATCGTCGAATGAATCCTTGGCAATGTTGTGGGAAATGAAGTTCAGCACATCCAGGCGGGTGATGCCCTCGGAGCTTAAAAAATATTCAGCGTGCGAGTCTTTTTCAAGAAAAATTGAGGCCAGAACATCGGCAACGGCAACCTCCTGTTTCTCGGCTGAACGTGCGTGATTAACGGCCCGCTGGATAACCCGCTGAAACCCTATGGTCTGCTGCAGGACATAATCATCTCCTTTGGGGATGCGCTCAATTTTTTCATCAAAAAAATTTTCGAGCGCATCCACTAGATTCTCCACATCGCCACCGCAGTTTTCAATGATGTCAACGCCGTTGGGATCGTTGAGTATGGCAAACAGAATATGCTCGATACTGACGTATTCGTGGCGTCTTTTTTTGGCTTCCTTAACGGCAAATCCAAGTGTTGCACTGAGTTCCTTGCTGATCATGATTTACTCTCTTTCAATGGTGCATTTTAACGGAAAGCCTCTTTCGCGAGCGAGCGCTTCGACCGTATTGACTTTAGTTTCCGCCACTTCAAAAGGAAATATCCCGCACAATCCGAAACCGTTACGGTGCACGTTTAACATAATTTGAGTCGCGTCAATCACTGATTTATGGAACACAAACCGAAGGACTTCGACAACAAAATCCATGGTAGTGTAGTCATCGTTCAAAAGCAAAACCTTATACATTGAAGGTTCCTTAACCTTCTTTTTGGACTTTGAACGAACACCTTCTTCCAGTTCGGTATTGAAATCTCCCATGGATACGCTCCGACCTAAAATGATCGTTTCAAATTCTAAAATGAGTTAACTTTTTTTCTTTTGTAAGGATTTTCATCGATTTTTACTCTTAAAATTTGAAACCCCGCGGGGCTTGCCCGCCAGAGGCGGGTAACCGACGCTCATTTTGGGTCCTAAAATCCGAAATCTAATTTTATAGAAGCGTTTCCACAGTCGTTCCGATTCGGTTGATGCAACTATAATAATCATCTGAATCATTGCTTGTAAAGGGGCGCAAAATAATTTTATTTGAGCCGTTTTAACGACCGCAGCATTTTTTGTATTTCTTACCGCTGCCGCACGGGCAAGGCGCATTGCGCCCGACTTTTTTTGTCTTACGTCGGGCCGGTTTGGGCTTGGCCGGCCCCTCGCCCCCGGAAAAAGATAGTTTCTGTTCTTTGGGGGTCCGGAGGTCATCAATTTTTTTAGGTTCTTCAATCTGGATGCGAAATAAAATCGCGAGGGTCTCCTCTTTGACCCGGGCAATCATTTCGTTGAACATCTCAAAGCCTTCTTTTTTATAAACCAGCAACGGATTTTGCTGGGCATAACCTCTCAAACCAATGCCTTCTTTAAGGTGATCCATTGATAGCAAATGATCTTTCCAGAGGTTGTCCACGGTTTGCAGCATGACCACACGCTCCAATTGCCTGAAAGATTCAGCTCCGATGGTCGATTCGCGTTGATCGTAAAGCGCATGGGCGGCTTCGAAAATCAAATCCGCCAGCTCCTCCTGCTCGAGCTCTTCCAGCGCCTCCTCACTGTCGGCATCTAATCGAAAATTAAACTGCTTAAAGACAGCGTCGCGAATTGCTTTAGTATCCCATTCTTCAGCTACGGCATTTTCACCGATGGCGTCAGCAGCAATTTCATCGGCTTTTTCGCGAATCATTTCAACAACGGCGGGTTTTAAGCTTTTGCCGTCAAGCGCTTCACGCCGCTGTCGATAAATAACTTCCCGTTGTTGATTCATAACATCATCATATTCAAGCAGCTGTTTGCGAATCTCAAAATTATGCCCTTCCACCCGGCCCTGCGCGTTTTCAATCGCGCGACTGATCATATTGTGCTCAATCGGCTCGCCGTCAGGCATCCCCAGTTTTTCCATGATGCCGGTTATGCGCTCACCGCCAAAAATGCGTAGCAAATCGTCTTCTAACGCCAGGTAAAAGCGTGAGGATCCCGGGTCACCCTGTCTACCGGAACGCCCCCGCAACTGGTTGTCAATCCGGCGGCTTTCGTGTCGCTCGGTGCCCATGATATGCAAACCGCCTACATCGGTAACCCCCTCACCCAGCACAATGTCGGTGCCGCGGCCGGCCATGTTGGTTGATATCGTTACAGCACCCGGCTGCCCGGCCATGGCAATGATTTCGGCTTCCCCTTCATGATTTTTGGCATTCAGCACGGAATGCTTGATGCCTCTTTTTTTCAGCTTTTTGCTGAGGTTTTCAGAAACATCGATTGAAATCGTGCCGACCAGAACCGGCTGCCCTTTGGTGTGCAATTCCTTAATTTCATCTAAAACGGCATCAAACTTATCTTTGCGTGTTTTGTAAATGGCATCCGGAAAATCTTCGCGAATCATCGGCTGGTTGGTGGGAATGACCATTACTTCCAGATCGTAGATTTTTTTAAACTCGGCCGCCTCGGTATCGGCGGTGCCCGTCATACCGGCGAGTTTGTCATACATGCGAAAATAATTTTGAAAGGTGATGGTGGCCAGGGTCTGGTTTTCATTTTCGATTTTAACGTTTTCCTTGGCCTCCAGAGCCTGGTGCAGCCCTTCACTGTACCGGCGGCCGGGCATCAGGCGGCCGGTAAACTCATCAACAATGATCACTTCCCCATCTTTGACGATGTAGTCCACGTCACGCTTGAACAGCGTATGCGCCTTGAGCGCCTGGTTGATATGGTGCAGAAGTTCAATATAGCGCGGGTCATACAGGTTATCCACTTTCAGCAGTTGTTCGCATCGGGCCACACCCCCCTCGGTCAGGGTCGCCGAGCGTGCTTTTTCATCGATGCTGTAATGTTGATCGGCGGAAAGTTTCGGAATGAGGCCATTTACCTGGTAATACAGATCGGTTGATTTTTCAGCCGGGCCTGAAATGATCAAGGGCGTGCGGGCCTCGTCGATTAAAATACTATCGACCTCATCAACGATAGCAAAATTAAGCTGGGGTTGGACCAGAGATTGGTGGTCAAATTTCATATTGTCTCTGAGATAATCAAATCCGAACTCATTGTTGGTTCCATAGGTAATGTCAGCCGCATAAGCTGCCTGACGCTCGGTGTCGTCCAAACCATGGACAACCGTTCCCATTGATAACCCCAGGAATTGATATATATGTCCCATCCACTCGGTATCGCGCCGGGCCAGGTAGTCGTTGACGGTCACAATATGCACGCCTTTTCCGGTCAGGGCGTTTAGGTAGGCCGGCAAGGTCGCCACCAGTGTTTTGCCCTCACCCGTTTTCATTTCTGCGATTTTGCCTTCGTGCAGCACAATGCCACCAATCAACTGAACATCAAAGTGGCGCATCTTTAATGTCCGCAGCGATGCTTCTCTGACAGCCGCAAAGGCTTCCGGCAACAGATCGTCAAGGGGTTCTCCGCGATCAATGCGTTCTTTGAATTTGGCCGTTTGCGCTTTGAGTTCATCATCACTCATCGCCTGAACAGCAGGTTCTAGCACATTGATGCGTTCAACCTGAGGCTGGATGCGTTTCAAATCCCGTTCATTTTTACTACCGAAAACTTTGGTTAATGCGTTGAGTATCATTTCGAGGACGACCTTTTAATTTCACTAAATTTGAGAAATTGATCCCTTGGAGTGAATTATACCAAATTTATGGTTTGTCTCAATAACAAAATCGAGAACAAGTGCATGAGATCATTATAATGAATGCTTTAAATATAACTTCGGTGAGCACCGGGTGCAAGGTTAGCCGGATGGATTAAAGGATTTTATCACTATTCATGGCAGCCACGCCACCGGACGGGCGCACGGGCATGTATATGGGAGCCGGCTTTTGTTTGGAAAGATGGGTTAAGGGCTGTCCAGCGAAAATTAATTTAAGATGTATTTCATCGGATTTACGGGTATACCGTTCAACCGCACTTCGTAATGCACATGCGGGCCGGTGCTGCGGCCGGTATTTCCGACCAGGGCAATGGGTTCCCAGCGCTTGACTTTTTCCCCGCGTTTCTTCAGAAATTTCTGACAGTGTCCGTACCGGGTTATCATTCCGTGGCCGTGATCGATAATAACGGTTTTACCCAGCAGACCTTTGTTGCCGACGAAAAGGACGACACCATCAGCGGTGGCCATAACGGGAGTGCCTTCGCGACAAGAAATATCATATCCCCGGTGAAATTCTCTTTGTCCGGTAAAAGGCGATCGCCGGAATCCGAATTTGGAGGTCACCCAGGACTTTTCGGCGCCGGAAATCGGACGAATCGCCGGTGTGGAGGCCAGTAGGTTTTGTTGATCTTCCAGGGATTTAAGAAGGGATTCGAATTCATACTGCTGATGGATGGAAGCCCGATTGAGCTCATCAATCTGCTCATGCATATCGCGCATCAGGGTGTTGTGTTTTTCCATCAGCGGCAGCCGGGCATCCAAATCTTCGGGGACAGAACCGCCGACACCAAATATGTTATTCGATTCGTCAGTTTTTTCAATATTGGCGATAATGCGAATCTTGGTTTCAAAATTATTGAGCGCCAACAGTTTGTTTTTTAAAGAGTTAATCTCATTGGCGAATTCTTGAATTTGTTTGCGCTGAATTTGAATTTCGCCTAGCTCGCTGGTCAGGTGGACCTCACGGGATTGCAAGTGCTGAGTGGTGTTTTTAAGCTGAAAATAATCGTAGACGACATAACCAAAAACAGAGAAACAGGCCAGAAGCAATACAGCGACCAGTCCCATGACGGTCTTGGAGGCACAGAATTGTTTTGCCGGCGCCCCGCTGTTACTTAGGACGACAAAAGAAATTTTCTTTCGCATGACAATATACCTTGAAACAGATTTTGGATTTGCCCGGATTAACAATATTACCCAATCGGTCCTCGCTTGGAGCCGGGACCTTTGGGGTCCAACAGGTATGGGAAAGACGGCTGGACGACAAGCATTTTTGGCTTGGTATCATATCCGCGCTGTGCCTGTCAAGGGTGCAAGCACCATTTATATTTTGATACCGCCTACCTAATAATTTACCATACCCGTAAAGCACAAACGAAAAAAGAACGCCAATAGGCCTGATCACCCAAAAGCGTTCTCTTTCAGCATTATTGGCAACCTGGCTGTCTTGGCCGCGAAGGCGTTAGACCCATGGTTTTGCGTCGCCATCTTTCGGTGACTTTGCCCTTTCAATTATTAAAATTGCCCTAAAAACAATATATTAGGGTGCAATTTATTTGTCAATATATAAATATTCTGATCTATGGGTTATATCGGCCCCCGTCACGCGAACTTTAGCATTTTTTGCAGGTTTGCGGGATGGGATTATTCCATTCCGAGCTTAAATTTAAGGGATTTCAGGGTATTTTTCATCAACATCGTGACCGTCATGGGTCCCACGCCACCGGGAACCGGGGTGATCGAACCTGCAATTTCTTTGGCCTCATCAAAATCCACATCACCTTTTAAAATGGCAATTTTCTTGCCTGTCTTTTCACTGATCTTTTCACCGACCCGGTTGACACCAACATCAATCACGCACGCCCCCGGTTTGATCCACTCGGGCTTGACCAGGCCCGGAACGCCGGCAGCCACGATTAGAATATCGGCCCGCTTGCAATGGGCGGCCAGATCCTGGGTCCGGGTGTGAACCACGGTTACGGTTGAATTGGCGCCATCTCCTTTTTGCAACATCATATTGGCAATTGGTTTGCCGACAATGTTTGAGCGACCCACAACGACCACTTCGGCTCCGCTGGTCTCCACTCCGGCGCGCACGATCATTTCTTGAATTCCGGCGGGTGTGCAGGGCGGAAATTTAACCTCTTTGCCCCCAATCATCAGGCGGCCGACGTTTACCGGATGAAATCCGTCCACATCCTTGTCCGGATCGATGGCATTCAAGACCTTTTTTTCGTCCAAATGCTTGGGAAGCGGGAGTTGAACCAGAATACCGTTAATCGAATCATCGTTGTTGTACTTGTCGACTAAGGCCAGCAGTGTTTCCTCGGATATATCGTCTTCCTGGCTGTCTTGAATCTCTTTGAATCCGAGCTTATTGGCAGTTTTTATTTTCAGTGTTACATAAGAAATGGAAGCAGGGTTTTCCCCGACCAAGATAGTCACCAGACCGGGAACAACGCCGTGCTTTTCTTTAATTTCTGCGACTTCATCTGCAATTTCTTTTAGAATCTCTTCGCGGATCTCTGTCCCCTTGATCAACTTTGCTGTCATCGTTGTCCTCCTTTATAATATAGTTATTCGTTATTGGTTATTGGTTATTGGTTATTTTGGTGTCTGGTATATGGTGTTTTGTGTTAGGTGTTTGGTGTTTCGTGTATGGTGTTTCGTGTTTTGTAGTTACATACAATTCATTCCAGGCAAAAAGTCAACACCTAATACCTGAATTTTGCACGAGTCGGAGGCTTTCATAAGCAAGGCACTTCAGGGCGAAGCGATAGTGATCTATGCTTCGCCCTGAATAACGCAGCAGATGGAAGCCTCCGGCTCGCCCAGCGGGTTAAAATTAATGCGATAAAATGTTCTTTATCCATTATGCCAAACGGGTCTTTTGTCGTATTTCTATAATTTGCTTGACGTGCTGCCGTTAAAAGCATTCTAGATTTCGCATTCATTTTCATGCAAAATTCAGGTAATAACAGATAACCCATAACAAATAACTGAAATTCAGAGCGGATACGGTACAGGATTTAAACCGCTGGTTTCATCTAAACCCAGCATGATGTTCATATTTTGCACAGCCTGGCCGGCAGCGCCTTTCACCAGGTTATCGATGGCGGATATAACGATCAAACGATTATTGCTATGATCCAGCTGTAATCCGATATCACAGAAATTGGTGCCTTTGACATGCAGCGTATCGGGTACACGCCCAGCAGGGCATAAACGAATAAAAGCACGCTTTGCGTAAGTGTTTTGCAGGCAACTGCGTATATCCGCTTCTTTCAGGTTTCGGTTGAGAGAAGCATAGATGGTGGTTAGCATCCCCCGGCTCATGGGAACCAGATGCGGAACAAATGTCAGTTCGACCGGCCGGCCGGTTTCACGACCCAATATGTAATTCATCTCTGGATTGTGACGATGGCTGGCAACCTTATATGCCTTAAACGATTCATTGGCTTCACAATAATGGCTGGTGATGGCCAGGGACCTTCCGGCCCCGCTGACGCCGGATTTTGAATCGACAACCACCGTATCTGGATTCAACAGGTTTTCCCGCACCAGTGGAATTAACGGCAACAGTGCACTGGTCGGGTAACAGCCCGGATTGCCGATCAGGTCAGCACTGCGGATGGCCTCAGCATAAATTTCACTTAAGCCATAAACGGCCTGATCGAGTAAACCCCTGGCCGTATGCGGCTGGTAGGCGGATTCGTAAACAGCAGCATCATTAAAACGAAAATCTGCGGATAAATCCACCACTCGAACCCCGCGCTCCAGAAACTGCGGCACAAGGGTCATGGGCAGCTGATGCGGCAGCGCCAGAAAAACTATCTCTGCCCGCTCACAAACGGTTTCAACATCCAGTTCCTCACAGGTCAAATTGACGCACCCGGCCAGTGCCGGGTAGACCCGGTCGAATTTAACCCCGGCAAATTGACGTGATGTTAAAATGCTCAGCTCAACCTGAGGATGTCCGCTAAGGATTCTGACCAGCTCCGCACCGGCATAACCGGTGGCACCTACAATACCCACCCGCACCATAAAGCCCCCTGGTTCCAATAGGTTACTTGTAACACAAAACGGCGATTTTGTTTAAAATTGACTTTCTACCAGATAAAGGCGCTGGCTTCAAGTGGATTCAGTCAGGGAATATAAAGACCATACCGGGCGGAATATTTGAGAATGGATCAGCAAAAACAGGATGGAACGGTGACATTCGCTTTTGCGAGGTCCTCAGGAACAGGTAGCATCTTCCAGGACAAGAATCCACCCGGCATCGCCTGAAGATTGAGATATGACCGATATGCTGGTGCGGATCGCACGGTCGTTAAAGTCTGACAAAAAGCTCATTTTAGTCCGATCGGGAAGTTGGGCGACCTGTTTTAGGGCGCTGCCCAGCTTGGGCCTGGTTTCCGACGGGAAAATATCGAGTACCGGGTGATTGATGATTTCTGTTGGTGATTTGCCAAGGATCTCAAAGGCAGCGGGGTTTGCATTCACAATGCGGGCATCAATATCAACCACGATAACACCCACTGCCATGCTCTCGATAATGGCCTGATGAAACTTAAGGGCGTTTAGCAATGCGACCGCATCACGTCTGGGATAGACGCCGCCGGTTTTCATGACCTTAAATTGGTCCGGCGGGGATTGGGGTTGCGTTTCGATTTCTGCCATAAGCCCGTTTAACTGGACGGCCAGTTTGTCAATCGGTCCTTTGGCAATGTAATAATCAGCGCCGATTTCATTGAGGCTGCCGAGTTGCTCAACCATTACACCCGATAAGGCCACAATCGGAAAATGGTTGGGTCCATATTTAAGGCGCACAAAATCGATAAACTGGCTACCGTCGACTTTGGGCATCACCAGATCGATAAACATCACATCATGCGGCAGGTCCTCCAACTTGGCGATACCATCTTTGCCATCATATGCTTTGGTGACGGCATATCCTCTTTTGGCCAGCAATTCGCTGACAAATTCAACAAAAAAATAATCCGCATCCACCACCAGCGCTTTTTTTTCCATTTCCTTCACCTTTGAGGTTTATTCAATACAAACCCGGCGGACTTCACGCATATCCGACATGCCGTCAAATACTTTTTGAATACCGTCCTGCTTCAATGTCGTCATCCCATCTTTGACCGCCTGTTGGGCCAGATCCTGGGAGGTTGCCTGCTTTTTGATCAGCATTTTGATATCCGCTGTGCCTTCAATTAATTCATGGATGCCCAAGCGGCCCTTATAGCCGGATCCGTTGCATTTCTCGCAGCCAGCAGCACGATGCAGTTCAAAGCTGGAATCATAACCGACACCCAATGCCGCAAACGATTTTTCACCGTAGTCCTTGACGATATAGTCAAACTCTTCTTGATCCGGGTGAAAGGTCTCAATGCAGCCAGAGCACAATCTTCGAACAAGACGCTGGGCCAGCACTGCCAGGAACGAATCAGCGATGTTGAGCGGATTCATCCCCATATCCAACAGCCGCGTCAGGGTCTCGGGGGCATTGTTGGTATGCAGCGTTGACAGCACCAGATGGCCGGTCAAGGACGCCTCGATGGCGGTTGCGGCTGTTTCACGATCGCGCATTTCACCGATCATTATGATATCGGGGTCAAGCCGTAAAAATCCGCGCATAATTCTCGCAAAATCCAGTCCGATCTTCGGTTTCACCTGCACCTGTCTTAATCCAGCCTGGGTAATTTCGACGGGATCCTCGGCGGTCCATATTTTCCTATCGGGCTCATTGATACTCGCCAGGGCCGAATGCAGGGTGGTCGTTTTACCCGAACCGGTTGGGCCGACGCACAGAATGAGGCCGTAGGGACGAAGGATGCAGCGCTGTAAAACCTCTAAATTGCGCCCGTTCATTCCGAGCTCGTCCAAATTTAACGTTCCGGATTTGGTCAAAATACGCAAAACGGCATCTTCAAATCTGCCCGTGGTGGGCATGGTGGATACCCGCAGCTCAAATTCCGGAATACCTTTGCGCTTGAAGCGTATTTTGCCGTCCTGGGGCAGTCGTCGCTCGGCGATGTCCAGATCGGCCATAATTTTTAATCGCGATACAATTGCCGGTGCCATGGCATTGGGCACCTGGATGTACTCGTGGCAAATCCCATCGGTGCGAAATCGGATAGTGGTCTTGCGGCTGATGGCCGATGGTTCCACATGGATATCGGAGGCATTGTTCCGAAAGGCAGTCACTAAAACCTGATCCACAAATTTGACCACCTGGCTGGAGGATTCATCTAAACCGGCCAGGTCTTCCTCTATTTCATCTTCTTCTTCAAATGAAATATCCGGAATAATGTCATCCAGATCTTCATATGCATTTTCAGTTAGCTTCTCGACTTTTGGATCAAAGAAATGATTGATAAAACTTTCAATGTCCTCTTTGAACCCAACCGCGAAATTGATCATCTGATTGGGCATCAGGGCTTTGATATGATCGGTTTTGCGAAGATCCTTGGGATCGTCGACTAAAATTTCAACGCCTTTTTTATTCCATTTCAACGGCACCCAGACGTAATACAGTAAAAACGATTTTTTCAAATTGTTGGTCAGCTCGACCGGGACCATGACTTCCGGATCGAAAGCGCGAAACGGCAGACCATAATACAACGACAGGGATTTGCCCACTTCTTCCTTTTTGACTTTAAAGCGATCCGTTAAAACAAATTCAATGCTTTTGCCGGCCTTCTTAGAAATCGCCAGGGCATCCTGGAGTTGATTGGTTGTTACCAATTTATTTTGCAGCAGATAATCGTATCTTGAGCTGGTCGATAGGCTCGATTTCAAAGCATCGATTTTAGCCGCAATGTCCTGATTTTGAGGGTCAATTTTGGATGCGGTTTCATATAGTGCAAGGGCTTCGTCGCGCTGCTCCCGATTTTCCATTTCGCTACCGAGCCAAAATTGAATCTGGGCGGTTTCTTTGTCATTTATGTTATGTTGATTAATGACTTTATGCGCTTTCTTGGCAACTTCCTGAGCCTGTTGGGTTTGGAGCAAACAGGTTAAATAATCCACCACAATCTGGGCGGGTGAATAATCTAATTTGGAGTAGTCGGATTTTCCGAAATCAAACTTCAGAAGCTTTTCATACTCGAGAATGGCTTCATCCACCAGCCCGAGTTCTTTCAGAGCACGGGCCCCATCCAATATTGTCGGGACATCATCGTGAAGTGACAGGTTTTTTCTAAACAGAGATATGTCTTCTGCTGACAGTCCCTGATTCTCTGCCATTTCACGTAGCTCTAACTCTTTACGTAAATTACCGATTTTATTTTTTATACTTCCACTGTCGCCGTTGTCCTCACCAGAAGATAGGGAAAGCACTTCTTCATAGAGGGTTACCGCCTCTTCTATCATCCCCATTGAATGACAGGTTTCAGCCTCTTTTATTTTTAGTTTGATATCCGTTTGTTCGACCGGCTGTGCGTTACTCATAATTTTTTCCACACCTTATTTAAGCGCGCATACGTTTTCAGGCGACTTACTGGGCAGGCAATTTGTCGTGAATTTAAGTGTATGTCGGCTTGTCCAAATTCGCCGGGGCGGCCCCTGGTCAGGCAACTCACCCTAACCCATTACCGATATCGGCTGCTTTTAAAAAAACTTTAGGGGGTTAAGCTCAGTCAAATTGTTCTGGATTGGCGCGGAAAAGAAAGACGAATAGCTTGACAGAATTTAAATTCCATTTATAATTTTATTAGTGGATATGCCCGTGTGATATCCAGCAGCGCAGCATGTGGTCAACAAATATGATCTAACCTGCAAAGGCACTCGACAATTAACGGGGAAAAACATGCCAATATATGAGTATGAACATGTTCAACGGGCGTGTAAATTAGGTAAAGTATTTGATATTAAACAGAATTTAGAGGATGCTCAGCTGACGAAGTGCCCTGAGTGCAGCAGCCCGGTTCAAAAAATCATTTCGCGCATCAATATCAGCTGTCCGAAAACCAACAGCGAACTGCGCGATCTGGGTTTTACCAAGCTGGTTAAGCGGGACGATGGCGTCTATGAGAATGTTACCGCCCGCGGCAACGATAGCCGCTACATGGAGCGGGGCAAATCGGGAACCATACCGGATCTAAGCAAGACGATTAGCGATTAAAAATCAAAAGCAATGCTTTTGATTTTTACTTGACCAGCTTCACCACTACAAATCCGGCGTTTTTCCGTCGAATAAACAGATTAACCGCTTCACCGGGCTCAATCGCGCGCAGCAGCGATTTGTATTCAGCTGTATCTTTAACCGCTTGGCGATTTATTTCCTTGATGATATCACCGACTCGCACATCAGCGCCATCGCCTTTGCCGCCGCGTTCCACCTGGGTGACGATGGCACCCACACTTTCATCAATATCGAACTGCTGGGTAATTTCGGGTGTCAGATTCGATACGCGAATACCAAATTCATCTGTCTGCTCAGGGGACCGCCCCCGACCGGCCAGCCTTTCTTCCGGGCGTTTGGCAATTTTGACGTAAACTGTTTTTTCTGTGCCGTTGCGCAGAATCTTAATTTTGGCGCTGTCATTTACCGGAATTTTAGCGACGATGCCCGTCAACTGGCGGCTGGTTTTAATCTTTTCACCATTAACGGCAAGAACAATATCTTTGGGTTGGATTCCCGCTTGATCTGCTGGATCTCCTTCAAAAACATCGGCTACAAAAACCCCTTTCTTGCTCTCGATGTTATAGTATTCGGCCATCTCAGGGCTCAAATCTTGAATGGCAACACCGAGCCATCCCCGGGTGACTTCGCCTTCATCTCTAAGCGCCACGATGATATCCCGGGCCAGGTTGATGGGAATGGCAAAACCGATTCCCTGACCGCTGGCGACAATCGCCGTATTGATTCCGACCACTTCACCCTGCAGATTCAGCAAGGGTCCGCCGCTGTTGCCGGGATTAATGGAGGCATCGGTTTGGATAAAGTCATCATACGGGCCTGAACCGATAACCCGACCTTTAGCGCTGACAATGCCGGCAGTTACTGTTTGCTCGAGGCCGAATGGGCTGCCGATGGCCACCACCCATTGTCCGACTTGAAGTGCATCGGAATCGCCGAGCTTTACCGTCGCAAAGTTTTCGCTTGATTCAATTTTCAGCAGGGCGATATCGGTATTGGGGTCCCGTCCGACAATGGCGGCATTGAACTCACTTTCGTCTTTGAGTTTGACTTTTATTTGGTCCGCATCTTCGATCACATGGTTGTTGGTCACGACGTACCCGGCCCTGTCAATGATAAAGCCCGACCCGAGGCTGGGCTGCTTGAATTCTTTCTGCATTTCGTCGCCGAAAAAGCGCTCAAAAAACTCCTTAAATGGACCTTCTTTACCCCGGGGATCACGCTGAAATTCGCGAAACACCGGCCCGCCGCCTTTAATTGTTTTTACGGTCCGGATATTAACCACTGCCGAGCTTACCATCACTGCCAGTCGATTGAAACTGGCGGGCGCATCGAAATATTGCGTTTGCTTGGCATATGCCCTGTTTCCCCAAAAATCATAAGGGAGGCATTTTAAACCCACCATCAGGGCTAATAAAATCAAAATAGAGGCGAACTTTAGCCATTTTTGAACACTATTGCGGGGACCCATGCAGACAACTCCTTTCGAAACGATGAACCGGTAAGGTTACTTTGCTCATTTACGTCGCAGAGTGAAACGAACAGGGGCCAGGCGATTTCAAGGCGCGTCCGTTTGACGCATATGTCGTGCTTATATGCCGGCGACTTGCAAAATTAACATTAATGTATTAAAATTCTCGCAAAAACAACAAGAAGAATCAATTTTCCCTGTAACTTAAGATAAACCTATTTCTCATCTTTTCCATGTTTTAGCAAATAAAATTTCCAGGTTTTACTGGTTGTGTACAATGCAACGATTTAAATTTAACCTGCCTGTACCAACACCCCATTAAACTTTTGGAATTGATGCAGCCGGCTGAAAGACTAAGCCGGTCTTGACATCAGTGCTTAGTTTTTTTATAGCCACTTGCTTTGGTAAAGGTGCACCTTAAATGGGAGATGTCCAATGATCCAGGTCGAAAATCTTACCAAATATTTCCACAGGCTTTGCGCGGTGGATCAGATCAATTTCGGTATTGAAAAAGGTGAAATCATAGGACTTTTAGGCCCCAATGGGGCGGGCAAAACCACCACCCTGCGGATGCTCACCGGCTACCTGCAGCCCAGTTCGGGAAATATCCGCGTCAAGGGGCTAAACATTGATAAGCATATTTTGGAAATCAAAAAAATATTAGGCTATCTACCGGAATCCGCTCCGTTGTATCACGACATGCTGGTTTTTGATTACCTGAATTACGTGGCCGCTATTCGCCAGATCAATGGCAATAAAAAGCTGGCACGCATTCGTCACCTGGCGGATCTGTGTGGCATCAATGAAGTCATGCACCAGCCGATCGGTGAGCTTTCAAAAGGGTACAAACAGCGCGTCGGGCTGGCGCATGCCATGATGAATGACCCGGAAGTACTGGTTCTGGATGAACCGACCTCGGGCTTAGACCCCAATCAGATTGTTGAGATCCGCAAAATAATCAAAGAAATCGGCAAAGAAAAAACCATTATTCTTTCAACGCATATCTTGAGTGAGGCCGAGGCCACATGCGATCGCATCGTCATTATCAGTCAGGGCAAAATCGTGGCGGATGGCAGCGCCGAAAACCTGAAAAAAACCACCCGTGGTCAGAACATCATGAGGCTGTGCGTTCAAAACGCAGATTTCAAATCCGTACAGGAGACGCTGGCCGGCATCCAGGGCCTGGAGAATATCAAACGTGTTTCTGAGACCGACAGCCTCCTGAACATCAACCTGAGCTATTCATCGACAGCGGACCTGCGACCGGAAGTTTATCGCAGGATCAAAGAAACCGATTGGGTTCTACTGGAGTTTCACCAGGAGACCCAATCATTGGAAAATATTTTTCGCGAGCTCACCAAGGAGAACTAACATGCGCCAGGCGGCCCATATTTTTCGCAAAGAATTTAGCGCTTATTTTATTTCCCCGATTGCCTACATCGTCATTTCAATATTTCTTCTGGTAACCGGCTGGTTCTTTTTTGCAACCTTCTTCCTTTTTAATCAGGCGAGTTTGAGGACATTTTACGCGCTGTTGCCGGTTGTCTTTGCTTTTGTGATTCCGGCCATTACCATGCGGTTGATATCCGAAGAATTAAACGTGGGATCTGATGAAATTTTACTGACAATGCCCGTGACCGCTCGCGATGTTATTCTCGGCAAATTTTGCGCCAGTCTGGCAATGATCGTTGCGATGTTAATCCCAACCTTTGCCTACCCGCTGACGGTTTCAGTGATGGGACAATTGGACTGGGGACCGGTGATCGGCGGATACATCGGCGCCATCCTGTTAGGTGCCGCTTTTTCAGCTGTTGGGCTGTTCTCTTCGGCACTGACGCGCAATCAGATCATTGCTTTTATCATCGGCCTGTCGATTTGCTTTGCACTGACGTTGATCGACAAATTGTTGTATTTTTTACCCCAATCATTGCTGGGCGTTTTTGCCTATCTGGGGGCAGATTTTCATTTCCAGAATATTGCCAAAGGCATCATTGACAGTCGTGACATTCTGTATTTTGTCAGTGTGTGCTTTATTGGTCTTTACGGGGCCTACCTGGCTCTGCGGTTAAAACAGTAAGGAGATCCCTAATGCAGGTAAAAAAAGGATTGGAGAAGTACATTAAATTTTTGATCTACTTGATCATCGTCATTTTGGTCAACATTGCAGGCATTACCCTTTTCTTCAGAATAGACCTGAGTGCCAATAAGCTGTATTCTATCTCCGATGCCAGCAAAAAAGTAGTGTCAACTTTAAATGAGCCTTTGACCATAAAGGTCTTTTTTACAAAAGATCTGCCCGCCCCTCACAATAGCACGGAGCGTTATTTACATGATTTGCTCCAAGAATATGCCATCCATGCCAATCGCTTTTTTAATTACAGTTTTTACGACGTTAGCGCTGAAGAAGGCGAATTATCCGAAGAGAAAAAGAAAAATCAGAATCTCGCCAATAATTATGGCATTCATCCCGTCCAAATTCAGGCCATTGAAAAGGATGAAGTCAAATTTCAGCGCGCTTACATGGGATTGGTTGTTATCCACGGCGATCTAATCGAGCGTATTCCCACTATAGGCACCACAGAGGGACTCGAATACACACTGACCACGGCTATTCAGAAGCTAAACAACAAGATCAGTGCCCTGCTGGGCTTGCAGGATAAAATTCACATCAAGCTGTTCCAGTCATCCTCGCTCAATCAGATCGCGCCGTATATGGGCATAAAACAACTGGCGCAGTTTCCCGACACCCTGGAACAAATGGTCGCTCGGCTGAATCCAAAAAATTACAACAAACTCGCATTTGAATTCCTGGATCCCACAGTTGACGAATCTCTGGAAGCAGATGCTAAAAAATATAAAATCATGGCCGTCAAATGGCCGGCTTTGGACAACGGCACCATCCCGCCCGGTAACGGTGCCATCGGGATGGTCATGGAATTCGGTGAACGCGCCATTGTGGTCCCCTTGCTGCAGGTGATTCAGATTCCGATCATCGGCACCCAGTATAAATTGATGACAACCGCAGAAGTAGAAGAACAAATTAACCGCAACGTCGAAGCCCTGATCAATATCAACCAGGATCTGGGTTTTGTCGCGGGCCATGGGACACTGGATATTGGTGGGGTCTCGCCAGCAGGCCAAAATATCCGTCAGAATCCGGATGCAGTCTTAAACTTTCGAACACTCATCTCGCAAAATTACACTCTGAAACCGGTTGATGTAGGCGAGGCGGCTATACCGGATAATCTGAACGCCATCGTCATTGCGCGACCGACAGAACCCTTTTCCGATTACGCCCTGTTTCAAATTGATCAGTTTTTAATGAAAGGTAAAAACCTTATCCTGTTCCTGGACCGTTTCCGGGAAGTTCAACCCGCCAATCAACAGGGCAGAAGCCTGGGCGGCCAGCAAACGGTTTTCGTTCCTTTAGATACCGGGCTGGAAAAACTTCTAAACCACTACGGTATTCGCATTAAACAATCGTACGTCATGGACGAAAATTGCTACAAGCAGGAAGTGCCGGCCCAGCTGGGCGGCGGACAACGGGCCATTTATTATGCGCCGATTATTAAAAACCGGTTTATCAATAAAGAGCTCAACTTCATGAAAAACATCAAGGGCATGATTACGCTGAAAATATCGCCCCTGGAGCTTGACACAGAGCGCCTGAATGCCCATACGCTTAAAGCCATCCGTCTGATATCCTCCTCGGAAAATTCATGGGAAATGAGCGGGCGGATTACATTGAATCCCATGTTCATCCAGCCACCCCAGTCCAAAGAAGAAATGCAAAGCAAGACGCTGGCGTATATTGTGACCGGAAAATTTCCGAGTTACTTTGCCGACAAGCCCATACCGGCCAAGAAAGCGGATGAGGCTGCGGCCAAGGAGACAGACAGCCAGGAGGACCGGCAGCAAGAACAAAGCCAGCTTTCCGGCCAGCAACCCCCTGATGATCTATCCAAAATTACAGCCAGCGGGCAATTTTTACCCGAAGGCAAGCCCGCAAAAATTTTTCTGATGGCCTCAAGCGATATGCTCAGAGACAATTTGCTGGACGCCGGCGGCAGGAACACCAATGCAACCTACATCTTGAATGTGATCGATTATCTGAACGGCCGCGAAGACGTCGCCGTCATGCGCGCAAAACAGCAACGGATGAATCCGCTGGATGATGCCGCGGCCTCAACCCGCACCTTCGTTAAAACGATGAATATCGTCGGCCTGCCGGTGCTGGTGGTCGTTTTCGGTATCGCAGTCTGGTTTCGCCGGCACAGGCGCAAAAAACATATTCAAATGATGTTCCAAGGTTCAGGGGTTCAGGGTTCAAAGGTTCAGGGTTCGTAGTTTCGGTGCTTCGGCCACTGGCTTCTCGCTGCTGGCTACTGGCTAAAAGCATGTGACCGCTGACTGCCTGCCAGCTGCCAGCAGCCGGCCTGCAACGAGCTACATTCGGCCTGCCTTCGACTTGAGCTCAGGCCGAAAGTAGCTCATGTCGAAGGCAGCCGAGTCGCGACCGGTAGCCGTTGATCGCAGAACCTGTGAACCGTTTGGCCCCGAACATTAAAGTGGCCAAAATTTTTAACTGAGGAACGCGGAATGAAAATTAAAAAAGAGTATATCATCCTTCTTCTGGTCATCATCGCTTTATCCGTCTATCTGGCAATGCGCAGCACCGATCGCACCCATTACCAGCTGCCGGAACTGACCGGTCTGGAACGCGGCAAGATAACGAAAATTGAAATTTCAAAAGAAGGGGCTGCGATTGTATTAAAAAAGAAAGACAATCAATGGTACCTTGAGCCCAAAGGATATCTGGCCGATACCGGCAAAATCGACGGTATGCTCGCTGTTTTCGAAAACCTGTCCCTGGCCGCGCTGGTTTCAGAATCAAAAGATTACCAGCGCTATGATTTGCATCCTGCCAGACGCATCACCGCCAAGGGCTGGCAAGGAGATGCGCTCATACGAAATCTGGATATTGGCAAGGCCGCGCCTTCGTTTCGGCACACCTTTGTCAAACTGGCCGACGACAGTCGCGTATATCACGCCAACGATAATTTTCGTAGTAAATTTGAGCAGACCCCGGACAGCCTGCGTGACCGCGGCGTTTTGTCATTTAAAACGGGTGACATACAGGCCGTTCAGATTAAAAAAGATCAGGTGTTTATAGAACTGGTCCGCAACGAGGTCTCGATCGAACCGGCGGCGTCACAACCCGAAAAGCCGGAAACGGCTCCGCCGGCGACCGTAAAATTTGAATGGCAGGACCGTAACGGAAAAAAAGGCAACGATCAGATCCTCAATCGCCTGCTGACCACTTTAGGCAGCCTCAAATGCAGCGGTTATATCGATGACCGCAACAAGGAAGCATTTACAAAGCCGATTTATACGGTCAAATTAAATGGGATCCAGGAACATCAGCTGGAAATCTTTGCCCGGCTCGAAAAAGATGCTGAACACTATCCGGCCGTCTCATCCGGCAGCGACTACCCGTTCCTGTTGTCCGATAAACAGGCGCAGCAGATTATGCAAGACCCCGCAGAGATACTCGCAAAGTCTGAAACGGACAAAAAAACATCCGAAGCCCAAAAGTCCGAATAAGCAACAGAAAGTCGATGTGGTCGACACCGAAACAATCGCCGACAATATTATCGTCAGCGAATTGCTCGTGCAAAAATGCTGATCAGCATCAGGATGGCGGATTTTACCAATAAAAACACAGTTAATTAGAAGCTATCTTAAAAATAGAAGATCACGCTCAAGGGCGCGGCGTAAACCGATTCGAAAACGGAGTATACACGTTAGTATTCGAGTATTTCGAATCGGTTTACAACAAAGCCCTTGAGTGTTAGATGTAATTTTTAAGATAGCTTCTAGAGTTGATTATCTAAGTTAAACAACCCAAAAAAACCGGATTGAAAACGTTGCCCGAAAGTCCGGGCCGGCTCTTTGCGGACAACCGTTTCCCCCGACACCCAGATCAGTTGATCCTGGTCATCCAGTTTTACGCGCCAGCTGTTTTCAGGTTGCAGTGCAGCTTCGATGTCAGCGGCAACCGCTTCGGCCAGGGCCGGGCTTTCGATGATCAATCCCAATTCAGTATTGAGGTAGGTGGAGCGTGGATCCCAGTTGAGTGTGCTCACAAACGTCGTTTTACGATCAATCACCACCAGCTTGGCGTGCAGACCAAATGCCTTAGATTCCACCGGCGGTGTATCAAAATCTTCTCTCATCGGCGCATCATGCCGCATTTCATATAGTTCTACACCCATCTTGATGACCCTTTTACGGTGTTTTTTATAGCCACTGTGAACGATGGGGTGGTTGGTGGAACCCAGCGAATTGGTCAGAATCACGGCGCGAACCCCCTTGGATATTAATTCAGGCGCAAACTTATAAAATACGTCATCGGGAATGAAATAGGGTGTTGAAACCAGAATCTCCTTTTCCGCATTGATCGTCAGCACGTCCAGGGTCTGGGCCAGCTGCTCGGGCAAGATATCCTCACCGACAAGGGGATGATCGTACGTGACCCGGGCCCTGCCCAGGATCATATCGCGTGACAGTTTTTCAAGATAGGCATTCCAGTCCTGAGGCTGCTGTTGAAAGGCGACCAGCAACTCCTGGTTGTCCGCCAGATGCTGCCGGACCACTTCCCGCACTTCGCTTAACAGATCCTGGCCTTTAAAATTTTGCTGCAGCGTTTCTCCAGGATAGGACCATTGATCGTTCCAGAAGAGGTCAAAGGACATTGAAACCTCCTGGGCGATCGGGCCCAGCGCCAGTACGTCAAAGTCAACGAAATTTTGTTTGGGATTGAGACCAAAATATTCATTGCCGATGTTTCGGCCGCCGACAATGGAAAACCGATTGTCGGCCACGATCAGCTTGTTGTGCATGCGATGGTTCAGCTCCTTGACGTTGCCCAAAAATTCGATTCCGTATAAAACAGATGAGCCGCTGCGACCCTTCGCCGGATTGAACAAACGGACTTCAATTTGGGGATGTTGACTGAGACCCGCAACCCCTCGATCTTCACCGAGCAGGTGAATGTCATCCACCAGAAGGCGCACGCGCACACCCCGGTCTGCGGCGCGAAGCACCCGGTCCATCAGCAGATCGCCGGCCAGATCTCCTTTCCAGATAAAATACTGCATATCCAGGGTCTCTTCAGCCAGATCTGCCAGCAAAAGCCGCCAGCGCATGGCCTCGTCGTTGCGCAGCAAACTTAAAAATCCCGACGTTCCGCTGGGTGTGCCGTTGAGAAAATCAGCGGCGATGACGGCCAGTTTTCTCTCCGGAAGCGGATCATGCGCATAGCTGACGGTTTTGGTCTCCGGCTTTGGCAGCGACTGGCAGCCGTATGAGGTAACCATTACCAGCACAAGCCACAAAATTATCAACAGGTGGTCGGCACGGTAAAGCTTTCCTTGGCAAGCGGACCAGCCGGTGTCATTCATTCGGCCGGATCTCATCAAGTGCATAGAGCGTTGCATACTGACATACCTCCTTGACATATCAGACGTTAGCCTTCTCTGTTCAGCCTGAATCGGACCCGCAGGGGATTGTGATCCGAAGAGGTCACTTCGACCACCCGGGCTTCTTCAAGCGTCAAGCCGCGATAGTAAACACGGTCCACAGTGTGACCAAATATTTTACGGGAAAGATCGGTTTTAAAGTCCACCGATTCCAGTTTAAGACGGGCGGCCACATCAGCGACGATGGCTGACCGTTCATCACTCCAGGTGTTAAAGTCGCCGCAAAGGATCATGGGCCCATGGTGCGCCGCAAGAATCTCTGCCATCCGTTGCGCCTGGTCGATAAATGCCGTCAGGTGCGGTGCAAAATTGATCATGTGAACATTGGCGATCATCAGGGAGCGACGGGAATTTGAGAGCGGATAGCGGGTGATCAATATGGTTTTGGGAACCCGGATCAGCGGTTCGGCCGCCCTGAGCGCACAGATGAAATCCGGCTTGATAGTCGCCGCCGTCAACACGCCGGCCTTTGTATCCTGATATTCAAAGGCGGTCACCAGATACCAGTAATAGGGTCCGCGGTTTAACAGCCGTTTAAGCTTTTCGGTTAAATAAGCCTCCTGAATGATGAGTATATCTACATTCCGGGATAGGCGTCCAAAGTCGCTTTCCCAGCCCCTGCCGTATTCTTTTTGGATGTTCCAGCTTAACAGGCTGAAACCGGAAGCATCCAGGCCTGTGGTCTGAACTGGCACTGAAGTCTTAATCTCATGTTTGCACAAATCATCAGCAGGCAGAGAATCGAATTTTCCCAGCCGGTTTTCCACCATCAGCGGTTCCGGTATAGTCACACAGCCACAGGCAATAACAGCCAGCACCCAAATCAGTATCATCAAACGGTTCATTCACTTACATCCCGCTGGCGTTTTTTGCGACCGATTGGATAAACCGATGCCCATGCTACAAACATCGGCTCCGTCGGCCGGCAGTTTTTGTCCGAACAGCCGGCGAACCGGCACATGCAGCGGGCTGGTGATGAAAGAAATAACGGTGCCGGCGAGACCGCCGGGTTGCACGCCCACGCCGAAGTCGGCGAATTTACCATTGACCTGCATGGGTGTAGCCAGGCTGAAAAATTCCGGTTTTTTGGCGGCGGGGGCCATCTTCAAATCGATCTGTTCTTTTTTAAAATCGACTCGGCCCTTGCCGCAGATCCTGATTTTGGTCGTATCAATTAAAAAGACGTCGGGCTTCAATATTCCATCCTGCAGGGTCCAGCGGCCGACAACACAATTGATCTTTGAAGCCTGATCGTCTTTGGTGGTGGCAATGGCGGCTATCAGGTTCACCGCCCACAGGTCGATAATACCGGCCTTGAGATTCTTCAGGCGACCTGAAAAGTCAAAATAGCCGTTACCATTGGCCATCAGGGCATCAAAACTGTCGGCGGCGGATTTTAAATCCACATCAAGGTTGATGATGCCGCCCATGTCGGCCTTTGGATTGGCCCGCCGCACCAGCACACCAAAGTCAAAATTTTCCATTTGCGCGCGAATGGAGGCTTGCGGGGCTTTCTTGTCCGGAAAAAGAAATGCGGCCACCGAAAAGGATCCGCCCGGAATGTTCAGTTTCACCGGATCGATGGAAAAATGCCCGTCTTTGAGGGTGGCGGTCAGCGAACCGCTGCCCAGTTCATCGCTTCCGGACTTTACCTTCTGGGCCCTGACGTTCATACGGACATTTACCCGTTCGAGCACCTCTGCGCTGAGCAACTCGTCAACGGTGTCGTCGGGTGCAGCCGTTTTGTCCTGATCTGCGCCTGGATCGGTATCCTTTTTTTCTTTTGCTTTATCCACTGGCTCGGCAGTATTGCTTCCTTCCGGTGACCAGTCACCCGTGTCAAAATCATTGAGTTGAATCAATGGCGCACTGAGCTCTATGACCACGTCCGGCCGGGTTTTGGAAAAATCAGCGGTCAGCTTGCCGGTCAGCTTGCTCTGGCCAATCTGGATATCGAAATCTGAAAGATCCCGGCGACTTTCGTTCACAGTCAGTTGAGCACTGGCCGAGTAAGTTTTTAACGGTGGTAAATCTAGATTTAGCAGCCCGTTGAGACTGTCGAGGCGATCCCCCGTCACCGCTGCTTTCAGTTTCAGGCTTTTGAGGGCCAGGGCCAGATCAAACGTACCTTCAAATTCAAAACGGGTTTGGGCAATTTCGGTTTTGATATTCATCCAGGATCGGTTATCTTCCAGCAATTCCTGCAGAGAACCGACCTCGACTTGCGTGATGAACGGCTCCTTTAACAGCTTACCCTCCATAGAGAGAACCAGGGGTTTGCCGGGCAGCATCGTTCCGCTGCATTGTGCTATGTTGAATTGCAGGGATTCGGTCATTTCCGGCCGCCGAAAATCCACCAATATGTCCTCTAAAACCAGCCGGGATAGTACCAGGGAATCGGATGTCAGCTCCAAAGGCGCTTCCTTCGCGTCCGCTTCGGGTTTGGGTGACACATCGGGTTTGGATTCAGCCGGGGGCTGGAAGATCCAGTTGACGCCGCCGGCTTTGTTTTCGATGAGATTTACGGATAGCCCTTTTACGCTGAATTTTGAAATCTTTAACTTGCCCAGCAAAAGTGGCAGTACTTGCACCTGGACCTCGGCGGTTTTCACATTGAGGAAATCCCCTTCTTGAAACCCCTCCGGATTATGAATCCGCAGACCTTCGAGCGAAAATATTGGACGCAGCGAGGTGGTAACAGCGATTTTATCATCCACTTTAACGGTGCGGTCTATCGCCAGCGAGACGGCCTTTTCAACAGCGCCTTTGTAGCTGCTCAGATCAATTGAAATCCGAACGAACGCCAAAAAAAACAAGATCAAAAAGAGGCCGGCAAACAAGCCACCTAAGGCATATAGAATCCACCGGACAGGTTTGGATAGCCGCATGATTTTGGTCTCCTTTGGCGCGGTTTTGCTGATCATTTAACAGGATAGTCAATCCCTGGCTTTTTCCCAATTGGATTAGGCGAAAAGAGGCCTAACAGGGTGGTTGACAGGGTTTGTATTCGGTTTAAGCAAAAAGCGTGAGTCACAATTTGAGTCGATTCAATTGAGTGTCAAGAACTAACGGATGGTCATCATAAACCCGTCCTTAAGCGCCGAGATAGGCCTTCTTGACTTCCGGATTCTCCAGCAATTCTTCCGAAGATCCTTCCACCACCAAATTGCCGTTTTCAAGCACATAACCGCGCTGAGCAAACTGCAAAGCCAGACGGGCATTTTGTTCGACCAGCAATATCGTCGTTCCCTCCCTATTAATTTCTTTGAGGGCATCAAACATGCTCATCATCAGCAGCGGCGCCAGACCCATGGAGGGTTCATCAAGGAGCATAACTTTGCGGCCGCTCATATAGGCTCTGCCGACGGCCAGCATTTGCTGCTCGCCGCCGCTGAGCGTGCCGGCTTTCTGGATCTGGCGTTCATCCAGACGCGAAAAAATCGAAAAAACCCGCTGGATATCTTCTTTAATCTGATCATTATCTTTGCGGGCAAAACACGCCAGCTGTAAATTTTCCATTACCGTCAAATTATCAAACAGGCGTCGGCCCTCGGGGACATGTGATATGCCCAACTGGCTGACTACTTTATCAGCCGCATATTCAAGCAGGTCCTTGCCTTGAAATGTCATTCGCGAACCTGCCTCAGCCGGAACCATACGGGATATGGCTTTAAGTGTTGTGCTTTTACCGGCACCATTGGCACCGATAATACAAACGATCTCGCCTTCATCGATTTCAAAATTCAGCCCGTGCAGGGCCTTAATATTACCATAGGAAACACGTAACGCTTCAACGGATAACAACATTACTCTACGATCTCCTTGCCCAGATAGGCATCAATCACCTTGGGGTTGTTTTGAATTTCGTCTGGTGTGCCTTCTGCAATCACTTCCCCAAACACCAGGGTCTGAATGCTCTCGCACAGCTCCATGACGACTTTCATGCGATGTTCGATCAGAAAAATAGCCGGTTTGAATTTTTCTTTGACCTGGCGGATGATGTCCATCATCTGAACCAGCTCCTCGGGATTCATACCGGCGGTGGGCTCGTCTAAAAACAGCACCTTGGGCTCCATGGCCATGGCCCGTGCCATTTCGACCCGCCGCTGCGCACCATAGGGCAAATTGGGCACCCACTGATCGGCAAATTGATCGACACCGAACATCCTTAAAAGGGTAAAGGCTTTCTCTTCGCTTTCAGCTTCTTCGCGATTGCGACGGGGCGTTCCGAAAAATGCACCGATGAGCCCGTAGCTCAGCTTGGAATAGCGCGCCATTTTGACATGTTCCAAAACAGTCATATGTCGCCACAGCAGCATGTTCTGAAATGTACGGCCAATACCCATAGCCGCAATTACGTGCGGTGTGCGGCCGTTTATTTTGTGATCTTCCAGAAAGACATCGCCTTCAGTGGGATCGTAAATACCGGTAATCAAGTTGAAAATCGTTGTTTTACCCGCACCGTTGGGGCCAATAAGCCCGTGAACCTCACCGGGTCTGATTTCCAGATTATAATTGTGCACCGCCCGCAGGCCACCAAAAAAATGGGTCATATTTTCAACCCGTAACATGGACATGCGATACCCCTTCTTGTCCCCATTGGGTGAAAACCCAATGGGGAGTTATTTGTTATTTGTTATTCGTGAACATAATGCTGCTGGTTACTGGCTGCTGGCTGAGCATCAGATATCAGATGCCAGGAGCCAGATGCCAGAAGCCAGAAGCGGATAGCAATTAACGCCTACTTGAGCTTTTTGGGTTGAACCAGCTGCCTGGCATCGAACTCCTTGAAGGCAATGAGTCCGGTTGGTCTGAAGATCATCACCAGTATCAGCAGCAACGGGATGATGATCCATTTGAATATTTCCAGTGGCCGCAGGGCCTCTCCGAGCAAACTGATACTGGTGGCACCCACAATGGCACCGTATACCGAGTTCAAGCCGCCAAAATAAACCATCGCCAGCACTTCGGCCAGCTTCTGAATACCAAACGTGCTGGGGTTGACATAGCGAAGTACATGCGCAAACAAACCGCCCGCAACGCCGGCCCAGAAAGCGGCAAACAAAAAAGCCACAAATTTGGTACGGCGGGTGTTAACCGTCATGGCATCTGCGGCCATCTCGTTATCACGCACCGCGTTCAGCGCTTTACCCACCGTGGAGCGCACAAAGTTATTGATCACCCAGATACAAATCACCGTAATCAAAAAAACGGTCGGCAGATTGGCCCAATCCGGCTGGCTGCCCAATCCACGCGGCCCCCCGATAACCTCCAGATTTTCAATTAAACTCTTAACGATAAACAAAAAGGCCAGTGAAATAATGGCCAGATAATCGCCGCGGGTTCGAAAGGATGGTATGGCCACCACCATTGCGCCGATAGATGCGACCACGCCGCCCAGAAACAGCGCGATCGGGAAAAAGAAAGGTCCGATGACCGACGGCAGAACAGCGGCGCCAAATAGTTTATCGTTCACAAAAAGGGAAACCGTAAAAACTGAGGTTGCATAAGCACCCAAGGCCATAAAACCGGGATGCGAACACGAAAATTCGCCCATATAACCGTTTATGACATTCAAGCTCAAGGTGACCATGACCGCAATTAAGGTCAATTTGACTACCAGAATCCGATAATCGCTCATTCCGGACCACAGGTGCAGTGCCAGATAAAGCAGCGCCAGGTGGATTAATATAGAAAAAACCGTCGAAAATTCAACCAAAGTAGCCGCCAGCCGATTCAATGCGGCCGCACCAAAGCGCGCAATCAGGCCGATGGGCAGAACGTAGATTAGCAATAAATATAAGGCCGCACCGGGAATCAACAGCGGCTTTTTGAGCATAATAATAAAGCCAAACAGAACCGGCGCTTTGGGCAATCCCAAGCCGCGCGCCAATGGGGTGCCAATTGCCATTTCCAGGCCCACCGCGATCAGAGCCCCGATAAGCCAAGCCAGCAGCGGAACCTTGGACACCCACGTCCGTATGTTTAGCTTTGACCAAATCGAGGGCGGTGACAACTTTTCGCTCGTTTCTTCCATATCCAATCCTTGTTTATCGCAAATCTTAGCTGTTGAAACGATGGCAACAGCCCCGCCCGATCTTTTACAGCCTCAGGCGCGCGCTGTAAGCTTCCCCGAAGAATCCATGGGGTCGGAAAACCAGAATCAGCAACACAATCGAATAGGCGATCAGATCGCGCAAAGTCGATGGAAAAATCATGGCCACAAAAATTTCAATAAAGCCGAGCAAAAACCCAGCCAGAGTGGCGCCGATGATTGACCCCCGGCCTCCTAGTATAGCAGCAACAAAAGCTTTCCAGCCGATCAGGATTCCCATGTAAGGATCCAGAACCGGATAGGCCACCCCGAAGAGAATTCCGGCGGCAGCGGCCAGCGCCGAACCCAGGGCAAATGTCATGGCGGCAATCTTGTTTATGGGCACCCCCATCAGCGGCACCACCACATAGTCAAACGCCATGGCACGCATGGCCATCCCGTAGCGCGTGTGGCGGATAAATTGGTGCAGCGCGGTGGCCAGCAGCATAGAAACCACCACGATCATAATCTTTTTGTTGGTGACAAAAACACCGCCCAGATCATAGGTGACGGTGCTAATCAGGGATGGGAAACTGACACGCTGGGCACCGAGCAGGATCAGGTTGCCGGTCTCCAGGATAATGCCGATCATCAAACCCGTAATGGCTGCCGACGCCCGCGGTGCATCCCGCAGCGGTCGGTAGCCGATGCGCTCAACGATCATTCCCACAAAAGAGGTTAAGAACATGGAGAAAAGAATAGTCAATACCAGGATCAGCCAGCTGGGCAGCGCAAAGGCACCCATGGCGGTAAGGGCAATCAGGGCCGAAGCCACGCCGAACCCGATATAGGCGCCCACCATAAAAATATCGCCGTGGGCAAAGTTAAACAGCATCAGGATACTGTAAACCATCGAATAACCCAGGGCGATAAGCGCATAGAAACTTCCCCACTGCAATGCATTGATCAGGTTTTGCAACAGTATCATACGATACCCCTTGTTCTCCTAAAAAGGCGGGCTCAGGGCGCAAAGCCCTGGCCCGTCCTTTGTTACTGCAGGTTCCCGGGTTCAAGGTTCACCGCTCAGGGTTAGCTCCCTTTCGGATGGATTGAGTTCACCTAAACCTCTAACCCTCCAGGATTCTTATAACCCTGAACCCTTTAACCTCTGAACCTTAAACCATCTTTTTATATTTTACGGACACACTGATTTGTAGAATTCGAATTCACCGGCATCACTGATGCGGACCACCACGGCACATTTAACCGGATCGCCTTCTTCGGTGAATGTCATCTGACCCGTAATTCCATCAAAATCTTTAATTTTGGCCAGTTGTTCGCGCACTGCGACACGGTCCTTTTTGATGTCGCCGGTCAATCCACCGGTATTTTGAATCGCCTGTTGCAGCAAACGGATGCTGTCCCAGGTCAAAGCGCCGACATCATCGGGCACGTACCCGTGTTTTTTATTGTAACGGTCAATAAATTCTTTGGTGGCACCGGTGGCACCGGCGGCCGCATAATGCGTGCTGAAAAACAGCCCGTAGCAGTCTTTACCGCAAAGCTTGACGGTCTCGGCCGAACCCCAGCTGTCACTGCCGACAATAGGCTTATCCCAGCCCAGTTGATGGGCCTGTTGAACGATCAAAGCGACTTCGTTGTAGTACTGGGGGGTAAACAGCACCTGGGCGTCTGAATTGATGATCTGGGTCAGCTGGGAACTGAAGTCGGTATCCTTGGTGGTAAAGCTTTCAAAAGACACCACTGAGCCGGAGCCATTATTTTTCTCCCAGGCTTCTTTGAAAAACTCGGCCAGGCCTTTGGGGTAGTCGCTGGCCACATCATAAAGCACCGCCGCCTTGGTGAACCCGAATTCGTCCCGGATAAAATTCGCGGCCACCGGTCCCTGAAACGGATCGAGGAAACAGCCGCGGAAGACATACGGACGATCTTTGGTCGTATCCGGATTGGTCGACCAGGGGCTGATCATCGGCGTGCCGAGTTCATTGGCTTTTCCACCGGCCGGAACGGCCTGCTTGGAAGATTGCGGCCCGACAATCGCCAGGACCTCATCCTCGGTGATCATCTTCGTGGCCACTTTAACAGCCGATTCCGCTTTGGCTTCATTGTCTTCGACGACCAGTTCGACCTTATATTTTTTATCGCCCACCTGAAGTCCCCCGGCGCCATTGATGTCTTCCAGCCACATCTCGGCCGCAAACTTGCTGCCCTCACCCACTTTGGGGATGTCCCCGGTAATGGGGGCATTAAGGCCGATCTTGATGGTTTCCGGCCCTTTCGGCCCGCAGGCATAAAACGCCATAACCACCGCAATACAAAGAATAATGCCAGCTAATAGAAATCCTCTTTTCATTTCAAACCTCCTTTTCCACTTCGATGAGTATTTGAGGGGTCGGGGAGTTTTTCCATCCAATCCCTGATAATAACGGAATGAATTATCAGCAGCGAAATCGTGCACTGTCTGAAGGGTTTAGGGAGCGTTGCGAAAGAACAGCAATGACCCCAAAGCCACGGTACGGCGAAAATTTGATTTTAGGTCTAACCCATTATTTTCTATTTGAATTCTGTTCTTTCGCTACACTCCCTTAACCCTGAGTTTGCACGCTGAAGTCGCTGATATTTCATTCCGCCGTCAATTTAAGGAAAACTCCCCGACCCCTCGAGTATTTAGGTTTAGGGATTATGTGTAACTGTTTCGGAAAGGTCTTAAAAATGATTGGGTCCATAACACATGGTGTTATTTTTTTCAACTTTATTCCCCCAAAAAACAGCTTGCATCGAT
>JAHEIW010000101.1:0-11412 GCA_024639185.1 Deltaproteobacteria bacterium
ACGTTTGACACCTCAATCTGCAATCCGAAATCCGAAATTGTCAATCCTCTCCAAGGTAGGCTTTTAACACCTCCGGGTGCTTTTGAACTTCCTGCGGGGTGCCCTCGGTAATGATGCTGCCGAAGTTGATCGCCAGGATACGATCGGAAATATCCATCACCATATTCATGTCATGTTCGATCAGCAGTATTGTGATGCCCAGCTCATCCTGGATATCTTTGACCCAGAAAATCATATCCTGCTTTTCTTCGGCATTCATGCCGGCACAGGGCTCGTCCAGCAACAACAATTCCGGCTCAAGCGCCAACGCGCGCCCCAGCTCAATTTGCTTTTGAATACCGTATGGCAGACCACCGACCAGTTGATTGCGCGCCGCCTGCAGATCCAAAAAATCGATGATTTCTTCGACCTTGCGCCGGTGTTTAATTTCTTCCTGCCCGGCAAAGGAGCGCTTGCCCCACATTGCGATACCCCTGAAAAGCCCGGTTTGCATATGCAAATGCCGGCCGAGCATGATATTTTCCATGGTGTTCATATGGCTGAAAAGCTCGATGTTTTGAAAGGTACGCGCAATGCCCAGACGGGCAACGTGGTCCGGTTTCAAACCGTCGATGGTTTGGTCTTTGAATCGAATCGCTCCTTCATCCGGCTTATAAATGCCATTGACGCAGTTGAACAGAGTGGTCTTGCCGGCCCCGTTGGGGCCAATAATGGCATATATTTCGCCGCGCTTGACCGCAAAAGAAACATCCTGCAGGGCCGTCAACCCCCCGAAAGAGATAGAGAGATTTTGAATTTTAAAAAATGCCATATGAGTATATTTTGCAATAACTGAATAAAAACATCTCAACGGCCTAAATGAACAGGAGATTGGGATGATCTAAATCCCCCAATCTCCATGATCACCATAAAAAAGCTATGTGATTAAGGATATTGGATCCTCATCCAGTCCGTTAACTTTTTGGCCTTGCCGCCTTCCATACATTGAACGAGAAAGATTTCTCTCATCCCTCCCCGGGATTTGTAGCCATTTTTGGGATTATAAATATCATAACTGAGTTCACCACCAATCCCTCTGAATCCTTTTAGTTTCTCCAGTTCAAAGATGAGTTTTTCACGGGTAAGGTCGCGCCCGGCTTTTTTAAGGGCCTCGACGAGCGGCTCGACAAACAGGATCCCGGCATAATAAAACACCCCCCAGCGCTCATCCTTGGCAGCAAATTTTTCGTAAACTTCTTTTTTGTACTTTTGCATCAGCGGCAAATCGGAATCCGGCATTTCAGCAAATGAGGCTGTAATGACTCCTTGAAACAGGCCTTTGGTGATATGCATCATCAATGGAAAGTCCGAGCAGGTGCTGGTGCTCATAAACTGGGGTGCAAATTTCATCGCTTTGGCGGTACCAACCAGTCTGGCCGCATGCACCGGTCCAACCCACAGCAACACCATGTCAGCTTTGGACTGGCGTAGCTTCATCACATGGGGTTTCATATCCTGATCCTTGAGCTCCACCGGGACTTTGGCCACCAGCTTCTTGCCATGGGCAATCAGCTCTTTACGAGCAGCTTCAAGGCCATTTTTACCGTAGTCGTCGTTCAGATACGCAATCGCAACGCGCTTGAAGCCCATTTCTTCAACCCCCAGTCGAACCAGGGCCTTGGCTTCGATATAATATAGTGGATAAACCGCAAACAAGTTTCTATCGGGCGGGGTGATCCAGTGTGAAGATCCCGTGGCCGGCCCAACCCATGGGATTTTACGTTCCCGGATATAATCGCGTACTGCCAAACCGGGTGACGTGCCCACGCCGCAAGCCCAGGCAAATATGCCGGTGCCTTCCTGCAGTTCCTTGACACCCGCCATTGTTTTGGCCGGATTATAGGCATCGTCAAACATGTGATAGACGATCTTGCGACCGTGGATGCCCCCCTGGGCGTTGATCCATTTGAAATAGTCCCCGGTACCCCGGGCCACCGCTCCCCAGGGTGCTGCCGGTCCGGTCTGGGGGCCCCACTGGCCGATATGAATTTCGGTACCGGTGAGACCTTCCTCCGCCATAACGTTGAACGACAAACCATAAACCATGGCCACAATTGCCGCTAAAACCCAAAAGCCTGTCTTTTTCATACCGTCACTCCTTTTTGATTTAGTGTTTGGTGTTTCGTGTTTGGTGTTCAGTGAAATTCGGTAAATGACAAAAGGGGACTTTTTCATAAGTCTTTTAGACTTTTTTAATGTAATGCCTTGCAAACAGTCCACTCGGTTTAATGCACAGCACCAGCACGATGATGGCAAAGGCCACCGCCGATTTAAACTCAATCGACACATAGCCGCCGAATAAATTTTCAATGATGCCCAGTAGATAAGCCGCCACCACAGCGCCGGGCAATGAGGTCATTCCGCCCATGACCGCAGCCGCAAAGCCTTTGAGTAGCGGGTCCCACATCATGAACGGTTGCATGGTCGTCGGTGCAATCAACAGGCCGGCCACACACCCCACGAACGATGATATGCCCCAGGTGATCATCATGATTCGATTGGTGCGAATGCCCATAATACGAGCGGCGATGTGATTTTGCTGGGTCGCTTTCATCGCCACTCCCAGTTTTGAGTAGCGCAGAAAAACGAACAGAATCACCATGATGATCAGCGCCACGACCAGGGTCAACATTTCAAGCTGGCTGACAAACACGTTTCCAATCGCAAAGCTTTCCCAGGGCGATATGGGAAAAGGCATGCTTTTAGGATCGGCACCAAACTTCCATGAAACCAGCCCCAGCAAAATCATTTCAATGCCGATGGTAATGACGATCAGCCCTAAAACATTGGGCTCTTTGGCACGCCGCAGAATGCTGAACTCCAGAAAAAATCCCAGCAAAATGGAAAAGATCAATGCCGCCGCAAATGCCAGGTGATAGGGCAAACCATACTGGTCCAGCAGCATGAAGGCAAAAAAGGATGAAATTAAGGCCATTTCGCCCTGGGCAAAGTTGGGCACTTCCGAGGTCTTGTAAATAATGACCATGGCAATGCCCATCAGGGCGTAGGTGCTGCCCACCGCAATGCCGCTGGCAATCATCTGCATGAAGTCTAACATCAAGTCACCCTCATACAACAAACAAAAGTTACAACCACCATATACTGGTTTTAAGTGCACAGGCTACTGGCTGCTGGCAACTGGCCGTCTGGCTTTTAGCTGCCGAAATTGTGCGGGCCGTATCTGTGCTTCTGAACTCAGCGATATTTGTTGCAATATTTGCCTGGAGCCAGAGGCAAGAAGCCAGCCTGCGACGAGCTCAGCCGAGTCGTGGCCAGAAGCCATTGGTCGATGGCCAATTTAGAACGGCCACGTCTTCCAGTACTTCTTGGTCCGGATCCAAATCCCGAATATCCCCAATGGCTCAAACAACATGATTAAAACCAGTATCAGGCCAAAAACGATGTACTGGATGTTTGAAATTCCGGTAATCGAAAAATAGCTTTGCGATAATGCTTCCAGCCATAGGCCCACATAAGGGATGCTCAGAATGTTGCGCAGCTGAAGATCCATCCAGCTGAGCAGGCAGGCTCCGGCAATCGAGCCCATAATGGAGCCCAGGCCGCCGACAATCACCATGGCCAGAAACATAATCGACATTAAAAGGGTAAATATTTCCGGTTCAATAAAGCGCAGCACAAAGGCGTAGAGGCCACCGGCAATGCCGGCATAAAATGCGCTCACCGCAAAGGCCAGGGTTTTATACATAACCAGATTGACCCCCATGGTTTCAGCCGCAATGTCGGCATCCCGAATGGCAATAAATGCCCTGCCGACCCGGGTTTTGATCAGATTGCGGGCGGCTACCGCCAGCAGGACCGTGAGGGTTATCAGTAGATAGTAAAAATCGATATCGGTATCCAGATGCCAGGGGCCGATGGTCAGTTCAGGGGTATGCAGTCCCTGTCGACCGCCGAAAAATTCGATGCGGCCGATAATCTGGGTGATGGTTAGCCCGAAGCCCAGGGTGGCGATGGCCAGATAGGGGCCTTCCAGCCGCAGCGCCGGTAAACCCAGCAAGAACCCGAAAAGAGCCGCCACCAGGGCAGCAGCGGGCAGCGCAACAATAAACGGAAAACTGGCCTTGCTCATCAAGACAACGGTGCCGTAAGCGCCAATGGCAAAAAATCCCGCATGACCGAGGGAAATCTGGCCGGTATAACCCACCAGCAAGTTGAGGCCGATAACCACAATCACATTGATGGCCATATAATTGGCAACATACACATAATAATTCTTAACCACAAAGGGAAAAAGGGCCAGAAAAACAATGAAAGCACCAAACCAGAAGACAATCACACCGGAGGTAAACAGCTGCACGTCTTCATAATAGTGCCTTTTCATATCCATGGCAGGATAGCCTCTACGACCGTCATCAGATTCAGGCGCTCGACACCAAGCATCTTGTTTGGGGTTGCCCCTCATCAAAATGCTCACCGTCCAGCATCAATTTAAATTCAGACCCCTCCTCAGCAGGAAAAGCGAATCGGCTATTTGCCCGACCTTCGGTTGCGTGGCTCCCGGCGCGATTATGCGGGTACTCCCGAAAGAATATGGCAACAGGTATGGGTCCCGCTTCCGGAGAAGCGGGTCGCAGCCGTTCGGGTTACTCGAAATTGTACTAACAATCGCAAGAACCCTTTGATATGTCAATATTAAAATAAGCGATTGTCATCAAATGAAGCAAATTCAGACATTGGGGAAATGGGTGAATCGAGACTGCAAAATATTTGCGGCTTTGGATGGATTTTTAGCGCTTATTCAGCTTGCGATTGATAAAATCTAAAATGAGATGGGCGCTTTCCTGCGGTTTTTCCATTGGCGGAAAGTGGCCCGAGTGGGGTACGGTCTGCAATTCATAGTCGGCGATACGGCCCTTTAACCGGTCGGCTGCGTCAGCCACAAAAATATCAGATAACGCTCCGCGAATGGCCAGCACGGGACACTGGATCTTTTTGGCATAGCGCCATACATTTAGCGGGATGGATTCAAAAATCTGGGCTTCAAGCTCCGGATCGCAATTTAAAACCGCTGTTGTTTCATCTTTTTCAAGCAGCCCGCATTCCAGATAGGCCTGCACAAATTCTTTTGACCAGTTTTTAAAGATACCCCGGCCGGCGGCAAAAAGCCGCAAGGCCTCCTGCTTGCCTTTGAACTCTCGCCGGCGGCGGCGCGCCATTTTTGCCAGGGGTAAAATGCCCCTCAGGCCCAGCATTTTCACTGCTGCGAGCAACCACAGCAGCCGGTGCGGCAAGATAACCGGGTCTATTAAAATGATCGCGCTGAACAGATGCGGGTATTGAGCGGCCGCAATATAGGTTGTGACGGCCCCCAGCGAATGCCCGATGCCGATAACCGGTGCAGGCATTTTTTGTTCGATCAGGTTTTTCAGATCCTCGGCAAAAATATCCCAGTGGCGGATGCGATCAACGCCGGGCTGATCGGATCTGCCGTGACCCCGCACATCGCTGGCCAGGATGTGAAGATCATCGATAAGGTATCGAATAAAGGGCGTATAAGTGCCCGCACAAAAACCATTGCCGTGTAAAAAATGAGCCGGCAGCCCGTTGCCTCTCCAGTCCAGGTAATGAATCCGACCGGCGGGTAAATTTAAAAAATTCTCCGTGGGCTCAGACCCGGCATCTGATGCTGCGGGAAACGCTGTCTCAGTGGTTGAATTCATGCTTTATCTAAACAATTTCGGTTAACCTGTTGAAAATTGCCTTTTATTTTATATTTGAATTCTGTTCTTTCGCTACACTCCCTTAATCATGAGTTTACACGATGAAGTCGCAGATGATTCATGCCGCGAGCGGGTTAAGAAAAACTCCCCGACCCCTTGTTTTAATTGAATGGGTAGTCGACAGTCGGTCGCCGTCAACATAACCAGCAATGTTATTGGCATGAAGCCCGGGCCGAGGCCTTTGGCAATTCGTGGGGTGACCGCCTATTAAAAACAGCCGCATATTCTTTGAGAATGTCCTCGGCGACATGTTGCCAGCCGAAATGACAGACCGAAGCACGCACCTTTTCAGCCGAAAACTCGCCGGCCTTTTGCTTTGCAAAAATGGAGGCAATGCCGTCAGCCAGCGGGACGGGGCCGGTGTTATTCACCAGCGCCCCGGCTTTGCCGTTTTGCAGGATCGCGCTCATGGCGCCGACCGGTGTTGAAACCACCGGTGTGCCGCACGCCAGGGATTCCAGACCCACCAATCCAAAACTTTCATAGTAGGAAGGTATAACCAGCGTATCGGCGGCGCAGTAATACGGCGGCATACGGTTTTGTTCGATCCGGCCGACAAATGTCACCGAATCCGCAATACCAAGCTCTTGTGCCAGTTGCCGTAAGTTCTGGAATTCATCGGTTTGCGGGCCGTCACCGCCGATAAGCAGCAGTTGTGCGGGTTGCCGGCGCCGCAGATGAGCAAATGCTTCGAGCAATCGTTCGATGCCTTTGATCGGGTCAAAGCGGCCAACATATAAGGCAGTGGGCATATGTTCATCCAGACCCAGCATCTTTCGCGCCGTGCGTTTATCCCGGGGCTGAAAAAGATCTAGATTAACACCACAGGGGACCACGCCGATCTTTTCGCCGGCGGCATGATAAAATTCTATCAGGTTTTGTTTTTCCACAGGGGTTGGCGCCAAAATGCGCTGGCTGGATTTCACCAGTTTCCGTTCGGTGGCAATACGTAAATCCGGTTCCTGCTCTGCCAGCCCCATGATATTTTTGACAACACCCAGTGTATGAAACATGATGATGTGCGGGATATTCCAACGCTCTTGCACCCAGTTTCCCAGACGACCGGATAACCAGTAATGGCTGTGGATCAAATCGTAATGCAGATCCTGCTGGTTTTTAAATTTTTCCAGCGATCGCAAAAAATCAGCCAGATAGTAATAAAGCGTCAGTTTTTGAACATGGCCATTGTTGCCGGCGCTCAGATGAATTAAACGCACGTTGTCATACAGATCGATAATCTGATCGTGCCCGGAGCCATTCAATTTGGTATAAATGTCGACCCGGTGGCCGCGGCTTCCCAGCTTGCGGGACAGCTCCCGGATATAAACACTCATGCCGCCGGTGTTTTTGGTCCCCAGTTCACCGATCGGGCTGGAATGGATGCTGAACATCGCCAGTTGCAACTGATCTGGTCTCAAATCGAATTCCTTCCTTGAATCTGCTCCCCTGGAGTTACATGATCCGGCCGTGCAGATTAAGCCAGGCTAACCCGGCAACTGTAGAGCGGGATCCGCTTGCCCCCCAGTCGGTGTTTATAGGCTTCAGTTCCTTTTAGAAAATCATACCTTTTTTTGCCCAGTCGAATACTTTCCTTGAGCGTAAAGAGCTTGCTGAGCAATCCCACGCTCAAAGAATAATACCTCTGATCATAACCATTATTATACAAAAGGAAAGTCTCATCATAGTCAAAGCACATCACGGCGGCCACAACCGCGTCATCAAGCATTAGAAAATAAAGCTTGAGAATGCGGGCTGAAGCCAGCTCGATCGCCAGGGCATGAAAAAAGGCGGCCATCCCATCGGTCATAAATTGAGCTTTGTCCGTACGATTCTTTTTAAAAAGCGTTAAGAAGGTGTCCATCGCGCTGCTGACTGCAGTGACATCATCAAGCGTGCGCAACGCTACCCGGCCGGCCTCTTCCAGCCGCCTGAACTTGCGCTTGACCTCGTGCCGCTGCTTGCCGGTCAGCTGCAGTAAATAGGTGTCCCAGGAGGTTGGCAGATCCAGCACCATGGTGGCATCCACCGATGGGCAGTCGACCGCAAAGGGTTGATCCGTGGCCGCCTGTGCCAGGTGGCGGTACAGCGTTGAATCCGAGCGCATGGCTTCCAGATCCAGCTGACGAATCCCCTGCTTTTTGAGGTGGTCAAAAAGGGTGCCAAAAAAGGCTTTTTCCCGCCCGGGCACGACAACCACATCCTGAAAGTCGCAGACGTCCGTATCCCCCATCAGGCGGGCCGTCTGGCCCTCAACCATCAACGGTGCCAATCCAATTAATTCGCCGCGACTTCGAATCGAACATAAATAGGGTGTGCGATCAATGCCAAATACCTGCCACCAGGCTTTTAGCCACCCGGGCAAAACAAACAGACAGTCCCATTTCAGACGGTTGGCGCTGTCCTGCCAGAGTTCGGTAACGGATTCAAAAGTTTCTTCGGTTACGGTGTATGTTTCGTTTTCAGCCATCGAGATTACAAAAAACTTGGAGTAATGAAGTGGTGGAGTGATGGAGTAATGTAACTATTAAAGACTACGTTTATCTTTTTTCCAATACTCCAGTACTCCAATACTCCAACAATCCATGGGTTTAAAACTTGACCGCTGTGCCGGTTTTAGCTGCCCGGGCCAGGGCATCCAGCACCCGCATATTTTCAATACTGTCTGCGATCGAAAACCTGAGCTCGGTCCGCCCCATGACCGCATCTGCAAAGTGCTCGACCATCAGCTGATATTCATCTGCTCCCGGGACACTGTGTTTTTGACCCGTCTCCTGATCCCGGCCGCGCACATAAAAAACCGCCTCATTCTCCCAGGGCACGAATGCATTGTGCGGCAGCTCGATAACACCATCCGAGCCGGCTATGCAGTATGTTTGCTGCAAAGCCGTGATGAAGCTGGCTTCAAAAGAAGCCAGGCCATTGCCGGAAAAACCCAGGCTGCCGACCATATGCACATCGACACCGCCCGGATCATATTGGGCCTGGGCCTGAACCTGCGATGGTTCGGCCCCGAACAACCAGCGCGCCACACTGACGCTGTAGCAGCCGACATCCAGCAGCGCACCACCACCCATTTCCGAATTGAGGCGGACATTTGGCGGATCGTTCCACTCCGAATCGGCCATCCGGAAACAAAAAGCGGATTTAACCAGGCGGGGCGTGCCGATGGCGCCCTCGGCCACCAGTTGCTTGATGCGCCGGCTGCGGGGATGAAAGCGATACATAAATGCCTCCATCAGCAGACGCCCGGCGTCTTTGGCTGCTGCCGCCATCTCCCTCGCCTCGGCAGCATTGCATGCCAAAGGCTTTTCACACAGCACGTGTTTGCCGGCCTTCAGGGCCTTAATCGCCCAGGAATGGTGAAGATGATTGGGAAGCGGAATGTAAACAAGATCGACTCGCGGGTCAAGCAACAGGGCCTCATAGCTGTCGTAAACATACGCTATGCGATTGTCAGCCACGACCTGTTCCGCCTGAGCCGGAGCGCGCGTTGCCAGGGCAATGATGTCACCATTGCCGGATTTGCGGATGGCGGGAATCACACACTTGCGGGCAATGGTGGCGTTTCCCATGACCCCCCATTTGACCGCTTCAGCCATCCAGCACCTCCGGAGTGCCGCCTCCGGCGGCCGAGCGGGCAGCCGCTTCCAGGATAGCCACCACCCGGACCGAATGCGCCAGCGGCGCTGTAATAGGCTCACCGATTAGCAGGTGATCGGCGATGTTGCGGTGGAAACCAAAATGGCTGCGCGCGGGCACGACAAGCTTCCGGGTGACGATTTGACCTGACGCATGACGGCGGTAGAGGGTTAGATCGGGCGGCATCTCGGTGGCCGGGATATGGTGCTCCTCGAAATAGACGTCCGGATCGGGCTGATATTCGACCACATCCTGCCACTGGCCGCTGATTGCTCCCTTGGTCCCCAGTAGATACCATTTGGGCTTGCGCAGCGCGGCAATATCGGAATGCATGAATTCAGCCTCCTGCCCGCCGGCAAAACGCAGCTGAATACGTTCCTGATCTGCGTTGCTGACATCGTGCCAGACTCTCTTGTGACGAGTGCTGATGACCGTATGGATGGGCTCCGGAATCAGGCTCACGACCCAATCCAGATAATGCGCGCCCCAATCATAGGTCAGGCCACCGGAAACCGTGTCGTGCGAATGCCAGTAGCCGCAAGGATGATGAAACCCGCCCACAAAGGTTTCCATGTAAAACAGCTCTCCGATCAACCCTTTCCGCAACGCCTGCCGGATGGCCAGATAATCCACATCCCAGCGCCGGTTTTGATGACAGCTTAAATGCACACTCTGTTTGTCGGCCATTTCAACCATGGCGTCCGTTTCCCGGCGCGATAATGCCAGCGGTTTCTCACAGACCACATGTTTGCCGGCGGCCATCATCTGAACGGCAAGCTTGGCATGGGTGTTGGGAGGGGTAGCAATGATCACCAGGTCAATGTCGGCGTCTGCCGCAAAGGCATCGGCGGCCGCATAAGTTTTGATGTGCGGAAAATCCTGCTGCACCCGATCCAGGCGCCCGGGGCTTAAATCGCAGGCCGCGCGCAACTCCAGACCGCTGGTGTTTTCAGCACCCAGGCCGTGAATTTTACCCACCGATGGTGCATAGCCCAAAATGCCGATACCCAGTATTTTTCGGCTATCGCGGAAGCCTGCCAGATAGCGGACAAGCCGGTAGAGAATTTGCTGCAAAACCGGGTGGCGGAAAGCCTGCAGGGTTGTGCAGGCAACCTTTCCTTCACCGGCTGTGCGCGCGACCAGCATCGGAAAGTGCTGGTAGTGCCAGTCGGCATATAAGATGAGCTCAGTGTCTTCTGCGGTAAGTGCCAATGGATGGTAAACGCCTTCCAGATAAACAGCATCCGGCAATCGCGTCGCCAGCGGGTGGTCGGGGTCATCAAACAACACCCGTAATTCGGCCTCCGGCCCGATCTGACCGGGCTGAACGCCAAAAATGTCAGGCAGAGGCCGGGTGGATTGGCGCACCAGCTTCAGCCAACCACCGCCGGCATCGGCAAACTGCTCGAGTGCTTCAGTTTTTTCTTCACTTTCGGCGGCATCGGCACTGATGACCACATCGTAAGGGCTTAAATCCGCCGGGGTCGCTTTTTCAAGGGCCAGTTTGACATGCGCCATACGTTGCAGGTATGCAAAAAAAGAATCCAACGCAGGGCTGTCTTTGGCGTTAATCGCCAGTATCGATAGTGGGGGATGATTCAACATAATCGTCAAGTTAAACTTTAGTAAGGGTTAATATTCAGGTGGCCGGTTCATTGCTGCTGGCGTGAAGCCGGGAATCGGTCGTCAGCCTGCGACAAGCTCCATTCGGCCTGCCTTTTACTTGAGCTCAGGCCGAAAGTAGTTTACGGCCGAAGGGCTCAGCGGAGTCGAAGCCAGTGACCAGCAGACAGCAGCCATCGCTTTTGAACCTCTGAACCCTGAACCTTTGAACCCAGAACCCCAAGCCATAAGGCTTGATTATGATGATAACCGCCAGCGAGATCCCGCTTTGTCGTCTTCGATGATGATATTGGCACGTTGCAGGCAGTCGCGGATGGCATCCGCTTCATTAAATTGTTTGCGTTGCCTGAACACTTCTCTGACCTGCAAT
>JAHEIW010000101.1:11512-13214 GCA_024639185.1 Deltaproteobacteria bacterium
CCGCCAGCGAGATCCCGCTTTGTCGTCTTCGATGATGATATTGGCACGTTGCAGGCAGTCGCGGATGGCATCCGCTTCATTAAATTGTTTGCGTTGCCTGAACACTTCTCTGACCTGCAATAATTGCTCTACGACCGGCGCCAGGCAATCGGTCTGGCTGCGCGGCAACGCTGCCAGCCGGGTGCCCAGAATCGCAATCATCTCGCGCAGGGTGTCGCGGGCCTGAATAACCGACTCTGCATTTTCCAGGTCCTGCTGCGCCTGCCATATGGTTCGATCCAACTCGAGCAAGGCATTGGTGGATTTTTGGGCCACGTGGGTTTTGAGTCCATCGTGAAAATCGCTTTCCAGCCGATGAATTTGATCCCAGAAGGCATCGCTATCATCTGCTGCAGCTATCTGTGATTTTTGAGGCGCTTCCGCTACCTGCTGCCAGCGGCCGACATCATCTGTGCCCCGCAGCACATCGAGCGAAAACCGCTCACCGCTATCCCATACCATCTGCTGCCCCGAGCGCTGTAAGGTAACCCGGCCGATGCCCTTGATCGTCGCCTGATTGCTTTCGAGATCAAAGATACAGGCCGTGTGCTCATCCAGACCGAAAATGGAAACGTCCGGCGGCAAAGCAGCCACCAGCTGCTCGAAACGCGGTTTGCCCATAAAACAAAAACGCGTGTCATGATTGCCCCCTTCAGCGTTGTTCCAATGCGGCACCACGACGAGATTAAAGCCGAAATTTTTTAGCAGGTCCATACCGTCTACCCAGTGCAATTCCTGGCCAACCTTGTAAATTTCATAAACCGGAAGGGTAAACCGGCCGACGGTCAGAGCGGCCGCGCTGGCCGCCACCAGGCAACCGCCATACTCGATGCGTTCGGTCAGGATTTTGGGTATGGCCGAGGGCCTCCACTGGCGCACCGCATAGGTCGGGCTGCCGGGGCCGATTAATACATAATCGGCCGCCCGCAGGGTCTGATAGGCCTGCTCGGCGTCGAACGGAGAAATAGCATCGTTTGATTTAAAAGAAGCGATTTTAAGAATTTGCTGAACATGGGCTTGGAAGTAATCCCGGGCTTTTTCTGAGATCTGGTCAACATTTAACTGAAACCCCGCCGGGGTATCCAGAAAGACGGCTCTGGCTGAGGACCCCAGGCGTCCCAGCAATTCTTTGTGGACTTCCACCATGGTGGCGGTCAGCTCACCGGATCCCATCAAAACAATCATGCCTTTTGCAGGCGGCATGGCAATATTCCTTGTGCGTTTCAGGTTGGGAGAAAAGGTTCCTAATAGAATTGGCGGATCAATGATGCGCCCCTCTTCTGTGTAACCGATTGAAAACGATTGAATATAAAAAAATATACCTTCTAATATAAGTAAAATTTGCATTTTATCAAACAGTATTTCTTTAACATCGTTTACGGCCCATATTTAATAGACCGATTGTTAGAACCTGAATTTTGCACGAGTTGGAGGCTTTCATATGCAAGGCACTTAAGGTCGAGGCTATAGTGAACTATGCCTTGGCCTTAATAACGCAGCAGATGAATGCCTCCGGCTCGCCCATTGGGTGAAGATTAATGCGATAAAATGATATTCATCCTTCATACCTGCTTGGTATTTTGAGATAGTTCTATAATTTGTTTAACCAGTGGTATTAATATGTATAAATAATTTCGCATTAATTTTCATGCAGGATTTAGGT
>JAHEIW010000102.1:0-7519 GCA_024639185.1 Deltaproteobacteria bacterium
GCATTTCTTTAAGTCGCTCTATCGCCGTATCAATCTGTTTGCTGCTGACATCGATATTATTTTTCTTGATTTGCTGATCCGTCAGTTTTCTGTCGATGAGCTTGCTGAGCAGGTCACTGCGTAGCTTAAAAAGAGTTTCACGTGTTTTGTCCGTATCGTAACCGAGCGCCTTGATATTTTCCTCATACGGCTTCAATTCCTTGTTGAGATCATATAGCGTTATGATTTCATCATTGACAACCGCGACAATGCGATCGACGACTACAGGAGAATCTGCTTGAACGTCGCTTGTCAGTAAAGCGCCGCTCAGGGTCAGCAAACACAGTAAACTTAGGAAAAGATTAGATTTTGCCGGCAGTCGCTGCATATACTTCTTCCTTTGCATGAAACTGACTGTTTGTCCTCGATTGAAGCCTATCATTTACGAAAAGTTTGTCATTCCGGCTTTTGGGTTAAATCTAAATCTTCCAGGTTCTGATCTGCGTGGTTAGGAGAACCGCTAATTTTTTCCCACTGAGCACTGTAAATCTCGATGTTATATTGTTTCTTGAGATTATTTATCCATACTTTATAAGCCTTCTCCGCTTTTTCTCGACGCAGATATTTGATGATCATTTCATTGAGGTCATCTTTTGAACCTGCAATTTCGGGTTCCTGAGCTCGCGTTTTTAAGTTGCGTTCATAGTAGTCGGCGATATCTTCAGGTGTAATAACAATTTTATCCTTAAGTTCGCTGTCGACCACTTTTTGCATCAGTATTCTATTTTTTAAACGGGCCTCCCAGATTTCATATGAAATAGCCGTTTTGAGCAACGTTTTTTCGAATGTATCTTCAGGATAATCGCTTTTAATTTCGGCTACGGCTTTATTGAGCTCTTCATCCGAAATAGATAATCCCAGCTCTTTAGCCCTTTCAAGGATAATCATCTCAACCGCCAGTTGTTTTAAAAGGCGTCGTTGCGCATTTCTCATATCCTCTGGATGATCCTTTAAATCTTGAGGATGGGCAGATTGGATAAATTCAAATGCTTCGTTGAACTCAAACACGGTAAGCACTCTATCACGAACGCGAATTAAGGGTTCATTGCCGGAATTTGAACCTGAATTGGCACAGCCTGCCAAAACACCCACAATCAACGTCGCTGCAAGCAACCCCATGTTTTGAAATATTTTCTTGGTCATCAATTAATCTTTCATTAAGAAAAAGACAACCGGAAATTCAGCCATCAGCTGTCTTTAGCGCTTTTTAAGGGTATACGCTATCCCCAAGATATTCACCAATCTGATTAGGTTTGCCTGTCGTGCCGAATGAATCCTTTGAGCCTGTTATAATATGGGAGCCATTAACAGGCAGATGGGTTAGTGGGCAACGGGCTCAACCAGAAAGTATCAGACGAATCTTTGAATGGGTACTTATAAACTTTAATTTTTAACATGCTGTACAATTTCTTTCAATATATTTTTAGCACGCGTTGAATAGCTAGTGCCCGCATCATTTGCCATTTTTACTTTTAAAACCTGACCCGGCGTCAGTTCATAGCGTCGGGGCGCCGACTGGATCAATCCCACCAGCCCCTGTGTATTTTTCAAGTGCACCGGCGAAAATTGAAGATGCATCTGGCGCTCAGACAGGTCCAGTTTGGCAACTGCAGCCTTTTTGGATAGAATTTTCAAAACGATCTTGAATAAAAGATTTTTAGCTTCTGGCGGCAATTTGCCGTAGCGATCGATCAGTTCATCCTGAAAATCAGCCAACTCCTGCAGTTCGCTAAATCGGGCCAGCCGGCGGTAAGCCGCCATTCGTTGATCGATATCCGGTATATAGGATTCAGATAAAAAGGCGGACAAGTTAACATTGATCTCAGGATCCAGTGGCTCGATGGGTGTCTGGCCTTTTGATTCGGCAATCGCCGTTTCCATCAACTTTAAAAACATATCGTAACCCACAGCAGCGATATGGCCGGATTGAGAAGCGCCAAGGATGGTGCCGCCGCCGCGAATTTTCAGATCGTTCATCGCAATTTGAAAACCAGACCCCAAGTCGCTGTGTTCCATCAGCACCTTGAGCCGTTTGCGAGCATCTGAGGTCAGTATGCTCTCGGGTGGAATAACCAAAACTGCATAGGCCTGCTCATCTGAGCGACCAACGCGGCCACGCAACTGATATATTTGCGCCAGCCCGAAACGATCGGCCCGATTGACAATGATGGTGTTGGCCGCAGATACATCAAGACCAGATTCAATGATTGTTGTGCAAACCAGCAAATCAAATTCATTGTTGAAAAATCGATACATAACCTGTTCAAGCTCATTTTCACTCATACGACCATGTGCGATATCCAATCTGGCCTCAGGCACCAGTTGCTGCAGTTTGCGCGCCATTTTACGGATGCTTTGGATATTGTTGTGGACAAAAAAAATCTGGCCTTTGCGCTGTAGTTCTCTTAGAATCGATTCTTTGATGACTTCTTCATCGAATTCAGAGACAGTGGTGATGATCGATCGTCGAAATTCAGGAGGAGTCGAAATTATGCTGATATCACGGATACCCATCAGCGACATATGCAGGGTTCGCGGTATCGGAGTGGCGGTGAGTGCCAGCACGTCAACATTGTGCTTTAATCTTTTCAGTTTTTCTTTATGACGGACACCAAAACGTTGCTCCTCATCCAGAACCAGCAGCCCCAGATCTTTGAAAGCGACATCTTTTTGCAGCAATCGATGCGTGCCGATCACTATGTCCAGTTTGCCGACATTTAAATCGGCTAATATCTGCTTTTGTTCACTCACGGGGCGAAATCGGCTCAGGCAGGCAATATTGATCGGGTAGCGCTCATACCGTTTACAAAAGGTGGCATAATGCTGTTCGGCCAGTATGGTCGTTGGGACCAGTACCGCAACCTGTTTGTTGTTATAAGTCGCCAAAAAGGATGCCCGCAGAGCGACTTCTGTTTTACCATATCCAACATCCCCGCATACCAATCGATCCATTGGTGTTGATCGATACATATCTTCAAGTACGCTCTCAATGGCCTTAACCTGATCGGCCGTCTCTTCATATTCAAAGCCGGCTTCAAAATCACGAAAATAATTATCAACCGAACTGAACGCAAATCCTTTTTCGATTTTTCGGGTGGCATACAACTTAAGAAGTTCACCGGCAATTTTTTCCGCAGAGCGCTTAACCCGTGCTTTAATCCGCTTCCAGGAATTGCCGCCCATTTTATCAATGACCGGTTCAATACCCTCCACCCCCATATACTGCTGAACACTGTTCATACGGTCAACCGGCAGATATAGTTTATCTCCATCCTTATAGACCAATTCAAGAAAATCATTGGCGAGTCCATCAATTTGCAACTTGACCAGACCCGCATAGCGTCCGATGCCATGCTCGGTGTGAACAACCAGATCGCCTTTCTTTAGATCCTGCAGATCAAGCAATTCAGAGGGGCGCCTGGGGCGCAGCAGTTTTTTGCGGTGGGTTCTTAAACCAAAAATTTCCGCTTCTGTGATAAGGGCCACTGACTCAGCCGGCCAGACAAAACCCGCGGAAACCTGCCCCAGACACAGCCACATGGTGCCCGGTTCAATTTTCACCTTCTCAAATGAATCGGCAGTCTTAAATTGAAAACCATACGGGATCAGTAACGATTTTAATCGTTGCGCCTGAGTGTCGGTTCGGCACACCAGGATCAGTGTCAGTTCATTTCGTCGATTAGCGTCTAACCAGTCAGCCAGCGGTTTAAGAAGGTTTTCTTTTTCCCGATAATTTTTTAGCTGTAAGCTAATGTCGCTATTATCCTCGACAACCGCTTTAAGCCGCAAAGCCCCTGCATCATTCCGCAGGCGGCTTGTGTGAACCTCCAGCATTTTAAAAACAAGCGGTCTGCGCTGTGTGACCAATGTTTGGATTTGAAATCCGCTCAGATACAGACTTGCCGGTTCCGGGCACAGGTTTTTGGCGAGATAAGCGTTTTCATAATTCTTAGCAATATGATTTTCTTGTGCTTTAAGCGCTTCTGCCTGATCTTCGTTTGAAATGGATATTACAAGTGCATCGTCCGGCAAAAAATCAAAAACAGTGTCCAGTTGCGGATAAACCAGAGAAATCAGGTTTTCTATGCCTGCAAATCGATGCCCATCTCTAATCGAATCGACAATCGTTCTAATTTGGGTCAGCGGGATCTCAAGTTCTGCTGCCCGGGAGCGAATGCGGTTGATCGTTTGTGGCAGGAGGGCTTTGTGGAGAATCATCTCCCGGGCTGGAAGAATGACGGCTTCAGAGATGGATTGGATGGTGCGCTGACTGGCCGCGGAGAAAAACCGGATGGACTCGGCAACATCTCCAAAAAACTCGATTCGCATTGGATCCGGATAAAGGGGGCAATAAATGTCGACTATTCCGCCGCGTACACAAAAATCTCCTGGCTCTTCAACAATGGCCGCATGAGTATATCCACCGGCGATGAGCTTTTCAACAAGACGCTCCCGGTCGATTTCTTCACCGGCCATCAACAATTCAGCATAATTGATGATTTCTTGTTTAGGAACAACCTTTTGCAGCAGTGTCTCAGCAGCTGCAACGACAATCGGGGGCGTTGGCGATTCCAGTAATTGATACAGGGCACGAATTCGCCGTGCAGCGGTTTCATTATGGTAGGCCATTAATTTAAATGGCAATACGTTGTAGGAAGGGAATAAAAAAAGCGGTTCATCATGGGCGCGTTTGAAAAAGCGCAGGTCCGCCATTAGCGTTTCCGCCGCCCGGGTTGACGGTGCGACTACAAATATCGGGCTATGAAGTTGCTCGTATAATCTTGTGATCAGCAGTGCCCGGTCAGAACCATTTAAGCCAAAGCAGTCAATTTGGCCAGCCCGACGTGGGATCTGCTCTGCGAGTGCTTCAAGTGAATTTATTACTTGATTTTGGGTCATAAACAAAGTAATCAGTCAACGAATTCCCGCAGGGCGGGCGCCCTGAATGCAGGGCATCGGTTGAAAAGCCAAAAACAATCAATCGTTTAAGCCTGCAGCTCATAAACCACAACAGCATCTATGCCACCGTAGCTCAGCTGGTAGAGCAGGGCATTCGTAATGCTCAGGTCTGCGGTTCAACTCCGCACGGTGGCTCCATAAGATCGACAGGGGTTCCCAGAAATAATGGGGAGCCCTTTTGTTATTACAAGACCGCTGGTGGGGTCATGCTTTTGGCTGGCATTTAAGCCCGGGTTAAAAGCGCCATCAATGATAGTGATACCAGATCACCAAACGGCACGATAGCGGATTGTAGTCAGAATCAATCACCTATCGCGGCATTGTTATATTCCCATTATTAAACAAATAAAATCGGAAATCTAATCCGTATTCGCAGTGGCCAAAATTGCCCCAAAAAAATTGAATTCGGTTCAGATTTTGCAAGAATAAGGCACTCACGTTAGTTTTTGAATCATCCTTATTTAATTAATTCGAATCTTGACAACTGATTTCGGTCCGTATAAGCTGCTACCTAAACTTTACACGCATCACCGGCTTTCATCTGCAAGGCATTTTTAAATAAGCCAAATTAGTATGATAGCTGAAAAATTGAAAATCACCAACTAAAAACAGCGCGACACTCAACAATAATTATTCTGATTCGATGAGCGGAGATTTCTGGATGAACGATATTGATGATACACAAATTAAAGCAGAAATAGATGGGATTATGAAAGGCGTCAAAAACATTATGAAAAAAATTGATGCCGTAACACCAAAGGAAGAACCAGAGCCGGACCCGACCGGTGATCAGGGCGAAAATCAGGATTCATCAAATAAGAGCCCTGCTCAAAATGAATAGAAGGGGGAAACCGAACGCCGCCATTCGAACATAAGGGATGACCGCTCAGCTAAATATATTAGGCAAAAGGAACAGGACATCATTAGGAGGCCTCTATGGCATTAACGAAAAGCGATATTGTTGCCGCAGTTCATGAGCTTGGTTTTACAAAGAAAAAATCAGTCGATATCATTGAAACCCTGCTTGAAATTATCAAAAACTCATTGGAAAAAAATGAAGATGTATTAATCTCCGGTTTTGGTAAATTTTGTGTCAAAGCCAAAAACAAACGCCGCGGCCGTAATCCTGCAACCGGTGAAGACCTGATCCTTAGAGAACGACGCGTGATCACATTTAAATGCTCGGGAAAACTAAGAAAAAAAATTAACGGGAGTTTCTAACGCTTCAAAATACCGATCTGCAAAAGAACCCAATTCCAAAGGGTAATGTTTAACCTGCCCGCACACACCTTCAAGGCAGCTCTCAAAACCGTTTCCGCCATGGAAACGGTTTTATTATTACCTGACATACGATCTTAAGGCCGGGAAAGATCATTTTCACCGGTTTATTTTTTTTATTACGTGTGTTAATCATGTAAAATCAAAAATGCAGTTTCAACTGTATCAAAAACACGGTTGTAATCTGTGATAAAATCTGTAGCGATACAGCCAAAATTCGGATGGAGCTAAAAGGAGGCTATGAATGCGCGCAATCATCTCCGGGGTCGGGCACTATGTACCGGACAAAATACTGTCAAATAGTGATCTGGAAAAAATGGTCGACACCGATGATGAATGGATTACCTCCCGTACTGGAATAAAAGAACGCCGCATACTGGATAAAGAAAAGGGCACTTCGTATATGGCGACCAAAGCCGCACAGGTTGTCCTTGAAGAAACCCGCACTTCCCCCGAGGAACTGGATTTGATTTTGCTGGCCACCGTCACACCGGACATGCCGGTTCCCTCAGCAGTTTCATTTGTTCAACGAGATCTGGGGGCCAGCAACAGCTGGGGATTTGATATCAACGGCGGCTGTACGGGGTTTATGTGTGCCTTAACAACCGGCACCCAGTTCATTGAAAGCGGCCGCCACCAAAAAGTGCTGGTCATCGGTGCCGACAAAATGAGTGCGATTACCAATTACGAAGATCGAACGACCTGTGTGCTGTTTGGAGATGCAGCCGGTGCGGTACTTCTGGAATCATCGGGGAAAGACGATTTAGGGATCCAGGACTTTATCATGCACCTGGATGGCGCCGGGGCCGAATCTCTGACGATTGCCGGCGGCGGCAGTATTTATCCGGCTTCACATGAAACGGTTGACAAAAAGATGCACTATATCTATCAGGACGGCAAAACCGTGTTCAAGCATGCGGTTGTCGGAATGGCGGATGTATCGGCTAAAATTGTTGAGCGAAATAATTTAGGTGATAATGATATTCGATTTTTCATACCCCATCAGGCCAATTACCGCATTATCGATGCCGCCGCCAAAAAAATCGGACTGGATCCCGAGCGGGTCGTGATTAATATCAATAAATACGGTAATACCACTGCCGCCACCATTCCCCTTGCAATGTCAGAAACGTATCGGTCGAATAAATTGCAAAAAGGCGACTGGGTCGTCCTGGCCGCCTTTGGTGCCGGATTTACCTGGGGCAGTGTATTGTTGCGCTGGGCGCTCGACTGAGAAGTGCCT